>NZ_JBPCUJ010000105.1:0-62703 GCF_051011215.1 Lutimonas sp. | reverse complement strand
GCTTCCTCAGTTTCAGGTATTTCAATCACATGATCTGCGATGTCACGCACAGTAACATCTCCTTCCGTTACAATGGCAATAATTTTTGCCTTTCTTGACTTTATCTCCTGAATATTACTGACTACCTTTTCATAATGTCCTTTATTCGTCGCGATAACGATTACCGGCATTCTATCATCAATTAATGCAATAGGACCGTGCTTCATCTCAGCAGCCGGATATCCCTCCGCATGGATATATGATATCTCCTTGAGCTTTAAGGCTCCTTCGAGAGCTACCGGGAAATTAAACCCTCTACCCAAATACAAACAATTTGTTGAGAGTAAGTATTCTTTGGCGATTTGCTTCACCTGCTCATCAATACCTAACAACCTTTCTACCTTGCTGGGTATTAATTCTAATTCCTGTAAATGCATTCTGTAATCGGCACTTGACATGGTTCCTTTGGCTCTGGCCAATCTTAATCCCATTAACAAAAGTACCGTGATCTGAGTCGTAAACGCTTTTGTGGATGCCACACCAATTTCCGGTCCTGCATGTGTATAAGCACCAGAATCATTTTCTCTGGCAATAGAAGATCCAACCACATTGCAAATTCCAAATACAAAAGCACCTTTAGATCTCGCCAGTTTAATAGCTGCCAGGGTATCTGCCGTCTCTCCGGATTGTGAAATAGCGATTACGATATCTCTTTCCGTAATAACAGGGTTTCTATACCTGAATTCAGAGGCATATTCTACTTCCACGGGTATCCTTGAAAACTCCTCAAAAATATATTCACCCACCAGACCTGCATGCCATGAAGTACCACAGGCTACAATAATAATCCTGTCTGCATTCAAAAACTTCTTCATATTATTCTCCAGACCTGAAAGCTTTATAATACCTTCATTGACCAACATTCGGCCTCTAAAAGTATCAATAATGGCTCTTGGTTGTTCATGAATTTCCTTCAGCATAAAATGCTCATAACCACCCTTTTCAATCTGCTCCAGGTTCATCTGCAATTCCTGAATATTCGTATCGATCAAGGAATCATCCTTGATCTTTCTTACCTTAACATCGCGCCCTTTTTTGATAATCGCCATTTCTTCGTCTTCCAGATAAATAGCCTCTTTGGTATATTCAATAAAAGGTGATGCGTCAGAAGCAATAAAAAATTCTTCAAAATCCTTGCCAATTCCTATAGCTATCGGACTCCCTAATTTAGCCACGACAATTTCGTCTGGCTTGGCTTTGTCAAAAACAGCAATGGCATAGGCCCCGATCACTTGATTTAAAGCAATTTGAACCGCTTTCCCAAGTTTTACATTCTCCTGAGTTTTAATCTCTTCAATCAGGTTAATTAAGACCTCGGTATCTGTATCACTATGAAACTGATATCCACGACTCATCAATTCCTGCTTGATCGTGTCATAATTTTCAATTATTCCGTTATGAACAATTACCAAATTTCCTGATTGAGATGTATGGGGATGTGAATTTATGTCATTTGGCACACCATGAGTTGCCCAACGTGTATGGCCAATCCCAATAATACCTTCTTCTGAAATTTCACTTTGTACTTTATCTTCTAAACTCGAAACTTTTCCTTTGGTCTTGGCCAAATTTATTTGATTTCCATCAAACAACATTACACCGGCACTGTCATAGCCCCGATACTCTAACCTTTTCAAACCATTCATGATAATAGGATAGGCGTCACGATAGCCTATATAACCTGTAATTCCGCACATTTTATTTGAGTCTTAAAATATTAAACAAAACGAAAATCCTAACAACTTAGTATAGAGGTTGAGAATTCCTCCTTATTGTCAGGACTTAAATTTTCACGAATTTAAACAATTAATCTGAATAAAATATTTCCAATTTTATCCTTTTATTGTTATCGGCGGGTCTATTTCCGTGTAATACTACACCTTTTGGGATATAATTCCATTGCTGAACTATCGTATCAAGTACTCCGGTATTCAGTCCATCGGTTTCCACGTCATTTTTAAGCGCAAGCCTGGAAAGTGCGACGGGTTCTTCTCCTTTGATCATATTGGTCATATAATCCGTGATGCGAAACTTATAATAGTCAGGGTTCCCTTCTTCGTCGTACTCCAGTTCTCCTCCAAAAATAACTGGACCGAATCTGAAGTTATACAAATCACTGATCATAGAATTAAAATCGTATTTGTAGAGATACATTTTATTGGGCACCTCATCCTGGACGCCATCAACATAAAACATTAGGTTTGCTTCATTGATCAGCAGATTCTGTGACCTTAAAAATGCCAGAGTTTCTTCATCAAACAATTCAATGATCACTTCAGAACCGGCAGCACCCTGTACATACAAGTTGATTTCTCCCCTCTCTGTATCAGGATTCATCAAAACCTCTTCGGCCTTTGAACCTGCATAGGATCGTTCATAATAACCAGTTCTAACACCTCCAAATGGGTATATCTGCGCTTGTTTGGTCTTTACATAAACATCTGTCTCCCCTTCAATGCCATTGTTATTCAAATCTTCATCTTCACCTTCGTTTCTTAATTCCTCATTGGTATAATAAATCGTCATGGTCGCATTGGAAGCAGGCACATTGATTAGAGATCCATCAAAACCTTCAGCATCCACATACAGTCCTCTAAAATACTGTACAAAAGCAGCATTGTCTTCAAAATCGAAAAAGTTATCATGATCAACAAATCGATCTTTAAAAAATTGCTTGTCCAAATCAAACTTCATGGAAGGTGCAGAAGTTGGTGCTATGATAGTATCGATGTCATCTACAGTGTTCGGATCATCATCCAAATACCTTCTTTCTACGTATAAAACAGTATCATTTCTATTTGGCTTAAAAGCATCTTCATGCAACAAGTCATTTTTCACATACTCCTTGTCTGAAAAATATTGAATGGCCTGAGTCGGATCATTCGGATCCAGTGAATTTAAGAAAGTTCCTAATTCAAAAACTGAAACCTTAAACTCTAAATCCTGATTTCCATAAACAGAATCAAGAATAAAATTCGGTACCTGAATCGTATCTCCATCTTCATCTTCAATTGGCAAGCCCGAAATCGGGTCTACCGCATCCTGATCTCCATCTCTGGTCGAAAAATAAGGGATGTTTAAGACCACGCGATCAATAATGGCATTTTGTCCAAAATCTGCACCAAAAGTGGGTAAATAAACCTGAGATACCATGTCGCTTTTAAGGCTTCCAAAGGTACCATTGGTATTTACACCCAAAAGTGAAAGTGGTATACGTTCTAAGTCATTGTTATCTACTCTGGAAGAATCGACATTCCTGTGGTAAGCGATTACTTCCAAAATGGTATCTCCTACGTTAAAAGGCCTTTGACCGGTAAGGTCAACGCCAATATCTTCGAGATCCTTTTCACATGATACTATTCCTAATAAAAATATGATTCCTACACCAATATTTCTAAAAATGGCAAATTTTTTAGACGACATAAATTAATCTTGAATGTTAAAGCTATACTTATAAAACTTTATTGAGATAAAAGTCGGAATACGCTTCGGTAAATCCTTCTATCGGTTGGTAGTCGAGTACAGGGATATCAAGGTCATTGATAACTTTTGAAAGGTCTTCATTTAATTCTTCACTTCCTTTGATCACAGCATCAGAATTTTCAATAGCAACTTTTACAAAATCATCACCACTTCCGTTTGAAAATGATCCAAGCTTATCTTCAGATATCTGATCAAATTTAATTTTATCAATAAGACCTTTTCCATCTAAAACTCCCGAATTATCATAGTTAAATGCAGATGTTACAATCTTACTTTCAGCAAATAGCGGGTCGTTTTTGTAATATTCTCTTAAATATAGGGGCAATAATGACGCCATCCATCCATGAATATGAATAATATCAGGAGCCCAGTTTAATTTTTTCACTGTTTCAACCACACCCTTTGCAAAAAATATTGCTCTCTCGTCATTATCAGAAAAAAGCTTTCCTTCTTTATCCGTAAAAACTGCTTTTCTTCTAAAATATTCTTCGTTATCAATAAAATAGACCTGCATTCTTTCTTTTGGAAGCGAAGCGACCTTAATAATCAATGGCATATCCATATCATTGATAATCAAGTTCATACCAGATAGTCTAATCACCTCATGCAGCTGATGTCTCCTCTCATTAATCACTCCAAATCTCGGCATAAACATCCTAATCTGAGCTCCTTGATGGTGCATCTCTTTTGGAACTTCGAAGGCCATTTTGGACACTTCATTTTCAGGTAAATAGGGGGTTAATTCAGACGAAATATAAAGGATTCTCTTATCTTTCATTTATCATTCTATTTTGGATCGGTGCAAAATTACGAAATAATATGCGAAATTCGAATTAAAATCTTAAGTTTGAAGCTCCAATTAACAATATTTAACAGCAAAATGGAGGTTTTCAAAACCATAAAATCTCTTCAGCAAAAATTATCCCTCAAAGGTGAGAAAATAACTTTAGGTTTAGTTCCCACCATGGGAGCACTTCACCATGGGCATCTTTCTATTGTTAAACGTGCCAAAAAAGAAAACGATATAGTCGTTGTCAGTATTTTTGTCAACCCCACCCAATTCGATAAAAAAGAAGATTTAACAAATTATCCAAGAACCATTGAAGACGATCTGGAAGCACTGCAAGCTTTGGGATGTGACTATGTTTTTACACCGACAATTGATGAAATTTACGAGGGTGACACAAGATCTGAAAAGTTTAGTTTTCAAGGGCTGGATGAGGTAATGGAAGGCTTGCATCGGCAAGATCATTTTGATGGTGTAGCCACCATTGTGAAAAAGTTATTTTTAATCACTGGGGCAGACAAGGCCTATTTTGGTGAAAAGGACTACCAGCAATTATTGATCATAAAAAAGATGGTTGTCATAGAGTCTATTCCAATAACGATCGTTCCCGTTGAGATTTACAGAGAAAAAAATGGCTTGGCCATGAGCTCGAGAAATACCCGACTCAATGACGATCAACGACATGCAGCACCGGAAATTTATCAAACCTTGTTGAAAAGCAAGAAACTTTTTGAAAATTCCAATCTTGCCAGAGTTAAAAGTTTTGTTAAAAATGAATTTATTCAAAACAAAGAATTAGAACTGGAATATTTTGAAGTAGCTGATGCAGAGTCACTTATCCCGGCAACTGAAATAATACCTAAAAAAAAATACCGTGGGTTTATTGCGGTTTATGCCGGAGAAGTCAGATTAATAGACAATATAGCTTTAAATTGAGTAACTTTGCACGGTTAAAATTTTAAGCAAAAAATGAATATTGAAGTTGTAAAATCAAAAATACATCGTGTAAAAATTACAGGATCTGATTTGAACTATATTGGTAGCATCACCATTGATGAAGATTTGATGGATGCTTCTAATATTATTGAAGGAGAAAAAGTTCATATTGTTAACATTAATAATGGTGAAAGGTTTATAACGTATGCCATAAAAGGGAAGCGAAAAAGTGGTGAAATAATTTTGAACGGACCTGCTGCAAGAAAAGTGGCAAAAGGTGATATCATCATTATTATTGCCTATGCCATGCTTGAATTTGAAGAAGCAAAAGTGTTCAAGCCCTCAATTGTTTTCCCAAATGAAAAGGATAATTCATTGACATAATTTTTTGAAATTCAGTTCTAAAAAGATCATTTTTACCATACTCCCGATTGCCTTGGGTGTGTTTCTTATTTGGTATTCTCTTTCGAAACTGAAACCTGCAGATATTGAAGCTATTAAGACTTCATTCAAAACCGCTAATTACTGGTGGGTTGTTCTCTCGTTATTTTTAGGGATACTCAGTCATTTATCAAGAGCCTATCGATGGCAGTTCATGTTGGATCCTCTAGGATACAAACCTAAGTTTGCCAATAATGTGATGGCAGTTCTTGTAGCCTATCTGGTGAATCTGATTGTACCTCGGGCTGGCGAGATTGCCAGGGCCACCACCGTCGCAAAATATGAACACATTCCTTTTGAAAAAGCCTTTGGCACCATAGTATCGGAGCGTGTGGCAGATGCTATCATGCTTTTGAGTATCATTGCGCTGGCTTTTGTTTATCAAACGGAACTCCTTTCAGACTATCTTTTTAGCAAAGAAGATACTGGAACAAGCTATACTTGGTATATTCTGGGCGTATTGGCAATTTTTGGACTGGGTTTTGCCTGGTTCTTGAGAAAATCAAAAAACCCTTTAGTACTAAAAATTCGAACATTTATCCAAGGACTCATTCAAGGTGTTGTGAGCATTTTTAAAATGAAAAAGAAGTGGGCCTTTATATTTCACACAGTCTTTATTTGGGTCATGTATGTTTTGATGTTTTATGCGGTGACCTTCGCCTTGCCAGAAACAACCCATTTGGCATTTGGTGCAATCATTGTGGGTTTTGTTGTTGGTGGAATAAGTATGGCTTTGACCAATGGTGGACTTGGCACCTACCCTATCTTTGTTGCGAGCGCGCTAACTTTATACGGAATTGACGAAAATCCTGCCCTCGCTTTTGGCTGGATTATGTGGACGGCTCAAACAGTGATGGTATTGTTTTTTGGAGGACTGTCGTTTTTAATTCTTCCAATTTACAACAAAGAAGAAGACTAACTTCTTTAAAAAAAAAATGAGCTCATTAACAAGATGCAAAAATTTTATAGCAACGGTAAATTACTAATAAGCGGAGAATACCTGATTCTTGATGGCGCTATGGGTTTAGCACTACCCACCCTTCAAGGTCAAGATTTGTTTGTAGAAAAAGTAGGTCAGGATCACGTCTTATCCTGGAAGAGTTTGAATGAAGATAACAGCGTCTGGTTTGAAGCCAGTTTTAATTTACCCAAATTAGAAATTATTAAAAGCAAGGGGGAGGAAAAAGTAGCGACTACCCTTGTCAAAATTCTAAGGAAAGCCAAAGCATCAAATCCAGATTTTTTAGGTCAGGCACATGGAATAAAGGTCACTACAAAATTACATTTCCCCAGAAATTGGGGGTTGGGAAGCTCATCTACCTTAATTAATAATATTGCTCAATGGGCAGAAGTTGATGCTTTTAAACTGCTATTCGAAAGCTTCGGAGGAAGTGGTTATGATATTGCCTGCGCTCAAAATAATCAGAGTATCTTATACCAGTTAAAACAAGGAATTCCCTTTATAGAAAAGGTCGTATTTGACCCTCCCTTTAAAAATCATCTCTACTTTGTTCATTTGAACAAAAAGCAGGTAAGCAGCGAAAGTATAAAAAGTTACAAAACGAGGCATCTGGACCTAAATACCGTGCAAAGAATTTCGAAATTGACACAGCGTATTCTTTTGGCGCATACGCTGACAGATTTCAATCATGCTGTAAAAGAGCATGAAGATTTGATTTCAACCGTATTAAATCAAATGACGATTCAGGAAAAATATTTTTCAGATTACAAAGGTCAAACAAAAAGTTTGGGCGCCTGGGGAGGAGATTTTATTCTTGCTGCCGGTGATGAATCGAGTATGGAATACTTTAAGAAAAAAGGCTTTGGTACGGTGCTGCCTTATGCTTCAATGATCAAAGAACATGAATAAATCGAAGGAAGTAATTATCATTGGAGGCGGAGCTGCAGGATTTTTCGCAGCGATCAATATGGCAGAAGCAAACCCCGAACTAAAGGTTACCATCTTAGAGAAGAGTGGGAAAGTATTACAAAAAGTTAAGGTTTCCGGCGGTGGAAGGTGCAATGTTACCCATGCCTGCTTCGACCCTAAGGAGCTTGTTGAGTACTATCCCAGAGGTCATAAAGAATTACTGGGGCCCTTTCATAGGTTTATGACTGGAGATACCATTGAATGGTTTGAACAAAAAGGAATTCAATTGAAAATTGAAGAAGACATGAGAATGTTTCCTGAATCAAACTCATCTCAGACCATCATTGATTGCTTTGTTGACAGTGCCGAAAAAGCCGGTGTAACCGTACTTTTGAACCAAAATGTTCAGCAAATCACTGCTTTGGAAGAGGGTTTTAGCATTGAAACAAAAACAAAGCGTTTTAGGTCTGATATCTTACTAATTGCTTCTGGTGGTACTACCAGAATTTGGGAGATGATAAAGGGTTTAGGGCATACAATTGTAACGCCGGTCCCCTCTCTTTTTACGTTTAATATTAAAGATCCTTTGCTCGATGAAATTCCAGGTATTTCGGTGCCTGATGCACAAATTAGCATTGAACATGGACGCTTTGAAAGCACTGGCCCTTTATTAATTACTCACTGGGGTCTAAGCGGACCTGGCATTCTTAAACTGTCTTCGCTAGCGGCAATTGAACTGGCAAAATTAAACTATCATTTCAGCGTAGAAGTTAATTGGTTAAATCTACCCCAAGAAGAAATTTTGGAGTCATTGAAAAAGCAAAAATCAAAAAACCCTAAAAAAAATGTACTTCTTAAGTCTTGTTTTGAACAAATTTCAAAACGTCTCTGGGCTAAAATGGTCTTGTCATCGAATATAAAAGAAACGCAAAACTGGTCTGACATTTCGAATAAACAACTCGAAGCTTTGTGTGAGCAACTCAGCAAAAGCAGATTCAAATCTCATGGTAAAACCACCTTTAAAGAAGAATTTGTAACAGCCGGCGGTGTGGATCTAAAAGAAATTAATTTTAAGCGCTTTGAAAGTCGGATTCATAGTGGTCTGTTTTTCGCTGGTGAAGTGCTCAATATTGATGGCTTAACTGGAGGCTTCAATTTTCAAAATGCCTGGACCGGAGCTTATATGGCAGCCAGCGCCATAGCCGATCAATAAATCAAGCGTTTTTCTTATATTTATGGAAAAACCATATGACACTCCCCAAACCTTTCCGCCTTTTTATTAGTCTTTTAATCCTCACTTCTTCGGTGTATGCTCAAGAAAATGCCTTGGCCAGGATCAATGCAGAAGGCTTTCAAAAATCACAAGTATATGAGCTCATTGAGGAACTATCAGACACTTACAGTCCTCGCCTAACCGGCACTCATCAATACTATAAAGCCGCGGAATGGACCAAAGGAAAACTTGAAAGCTGGGGTGTTGACAAGGTTGAATTGGAACCCTACTGCGATGACTGCATGGGCTGGGATTTGAAATCTTTTAACGTTGAAGTGACCCAACCTTCATATATAAAAATAGAGGCCTATCCTTATGCCTGGACAGAGGATTCAAAAGGTATACAGCAAGCCGAAATTATTTTGATAGAAAACTCAAATAATCTTGAAGAAGTCAAAAAAAAATGGTCTGGAAAATTAAAAGGAAAAACAGTTCTTATTGGGAATAATAATATCAAACTAAAGGGAGCTTCATCAGGAAATCATAAACTGCTTGAACCATTGAGCGAAAGATATACTGAAGATAGGTTGACAGAGGCGGAAGGTTCAATAGTGCCTATTCCTGAAGACCCTTTGGGATATGTGGCAGGCGATCTTACCTTGCCTCAAATGATGGACTTTTTCGAAAATTTCCTCAAACAAGAAAGGCCCTTTTTTGAATTTTTGAATCAGGAAGGTGCCCTTGCTGCCTTTGGGACAAAAGATTTACATCCAGGAATTTTGCATCCTAGCGGCACCTACAACCTCAAAAGTTCTGATACACAGAATATTCCTTATTTCGCCATTGCTGTCGATGATTATGGAAGACTTAGCCGACTCCTTAAAAAAGGGGTTCAACCCTCCATAAAGTTTGAACTAGATTCAGAACTCTATTTAGAACCAAAAAACAACGTAAACATCATTGGAGAAATTACAGGATCTGACCCTAAACTAAAGAATGAAATTGTCATGATTGGCGCTCATTTTGATACTTGGCATGCTTCTTCCGGAGCCACAGATAATGGAGCTGGAACGGCAGTGATGATGGAAGTTATGAGAATTCTAAAGCATTCAGGTGTAAAACCGAAAAGGACGATTAGAATCGGTCTATGGGGAGGAGAAGAACAAGGATATATAGGCTCCCTTGCTTACGCGCAAAATCATCTAGGCGGGGTCAATGATGAGAAACTCAAAAAGGAATCGGAACTGATTTCTGCCTACTTGAATATGGACAATGGTGCAGGAATGATGAAGGGAGTTTTCTTACAAGGTAACGAAGCAATACGGCCTATTTTTGAAGCTTATCTTACCCCTTATGCTCATCTTGATGTGAATCATTTAACCATTGAAAACACTAATTTTACAGACCACGATGTTTTTAACCATTATAATATCCCGGCTTTTCAGATTATTCAAGATCCGCTAAACTACAATTCTGTTACTCATCATACGAATATGGATGTACTTGAATATGTTCCGGAAAAGGACTTGATGGTCAATGCTACCGTTTTAGCCGGTCTTGTATATCAAATTGCACAACGGCCAGAATTATTGCCTAGAAAACAATAAGGTTGAGGCTTTTCTGATAAGGTCGAATTAAAAATATTTCTTTTTTAACCAAAAGGAAACCTTCACCAACAAAATAAGGGCTGGCACCTCTACCAATGGACCAATTACACCTGCAAAGGCCTGTCCTGAGTTTAATCCGAAAACTGCTATCGCAACAGCAATAGCCAATTCAAAATTATTTCCTGCTGCTGTAAATGCCACAGCTGCCGTTTGATCGTATTTGGCTCCAACACTTTTGGTGACGAAAAAACCAATGATGAACATCAGACTAAAATAAATAAGTAAGGGTATGGCGATAATTACTACATCCATGGGAATTTCTACGATCAATTCTCCCTTGAGCGAGAACATGATCACAATCGTAAACAACAAAGCTATTAAGGTCAACGGTGAAATGGTTGGAATAAACTTTTCATCGTACCATTTTTCACCTTTTAATTTTACCAAAATGACCCGACTTAATATCCCTGCCAAAAATGGGATCCCCAAATAAATAGCAACACTTTCTGCAATGGTTCCAATGGAAATATCAACAATAGCACCTTCAAATCCAAAATAAGGAGGCAGTACGGTAATAAAGATCCAGGCATAAAAACTATAGGCAAAAACCTGAAAAATACTATTCAATGCCACTAAGCCTGCTCCATATTCGCTGCTACCATCTGCTAAGTCATTCCAAACCAACACCATAGCGATACAACGTGCAAGACCGATCAATATCAGGCCCACCATATATTCTGGATAATCCCTGAGAAAAGTAATTGCCAGAAAAAACATTAATACCGGTCCGATGATCCAATTTAACAACAAAGAAATGGAAAGAATCTTCGTGTTTTTAAATACTTTAGGAAGCAATGAATATTTGACTTTTGCCAAAGGAGGATACATCATTAAGATCAATCCGATTGCTATGGGTATATTAGTTGTACCAGAACTGAAGGAATTCACAAAGTCAGGAAAAGTTGGCACATAGTATCCAAGAGCCACTCCGATTGCCATTGCTACAAAAATCCACAGGGTCAGATTTCTGTCTAAAAAGCTTAATTTTTTTGATGCCATTAGGATTGGATTTTAGAGAAAACGTAGAACATTTCAGTGGCAATTTGCAAACTTCTTTCAGCGTACTTAGCAGCCTGTATGGGCGTATTATCAAATGCCTTTGGATCATCAAAAGTGATGGGTATTCTTGCCGCCGCACCTGGAACAAAAGGACATCCTTCATCTGCCTGCGAGCAGGTCATTACAGCTGCAAAATTTGAACTGGGATTAAAATCATCATCGAGTTTTTTAGAAAATCCAATAACAGGGTGTTGATCATCTGAATATTTAATGCTATAAACAGGGTTCTCTCCAGTTGATAAATTTATAATCTCGAATCCTGTACTTTTCAAAGTTTCGGCTACCATTGGGAACAGAGCTGTAGCCTCCGTTCCACCGGAATAACAGTACACATTCTTCACATTAAAATAGTGACTTAAGGCTTGTGCCCATACTTGAGATAAATGACTTCTCCTTGAATTATGCGTACATATAAAATTGATATTGATCGTTTCTTCTGAACTTAACTTTTCCGAAACATAATCGATTAGTTTTTGAAGCGTTTGCTTTCTCTCAACTGATATATCTTCCGTATTGAGCTTTGAAACGAACTTATCCAGTTCTGTAAATAATGCCATAATTATGATTAAATGGTTAACAACATCCACTCTTATGGTCACAGGAAGACGCTTCCTGCAATTCTGAAAGTGTACGATTTGGTTTTTGTTGATTGCTTTGAGGCTTTTCACCATAAACGGTTATACTAAAAATTCCTATCCCTGATTTGTTGAAATTCTTGATTTCACTTTTAGATAAGTATTTGTCAAGGATATCATCAGGAATAGTGATCGCCTTTTCTTTTTGCAATCTTAAATTTTGAAACCCCTGTTCCTCCAATAGATTTAGATAATCTGATTTTTGAATTGCTCCGGCTACACATCCTGCGTACATTTCGGCATCCTGTTTAAGCGCTTGCGGCAGATTTCCTACCAATACGATATCTGCGATACTGAAATGTCCTCCTGGCTTGAGAACCCTAAATATCTCACCTATTACCTTTGGTTTATCGGGAACCAGATTGAGTACACAATTACTGACGATAACATCGGCCACATCATTATTCACCGGCATATTATCGATATCTCCTTCTCTGAATTCAACGTTGTTAAAACCTATTTTTTCAACATTGATCCGTGCTTTTTGAATCATTTCAGGTGTAAAGTCTATACCGATCACCTTTCCTTCGGCCCCTGTTTCATGTCTGGCCACAAAACAATCGTTACCTGCGCCAGATCCAAGATCGATCACCGTATCACCGGTACTTATTTTAGCAAACTTTGTAGGAAGACCACAGCCAAGACCCAAGTCTGCCTGTTCATTATACCCGTCAGTTTCGGTATAATCATCCATCATAATATTATAAATCTTGTTAGAGGAAACTGTTGCTCCACAACAGGAAGATGCGTTCTCAGCTTTACCTTGATCTGCAATTTTCGCGTATCGATCTCTGACGATCCCTTTTAGTTCTGTTTCTTTTTTCATACTAACTATATTTGTTAACAGCAGTTGGTTTCGTGAAGATCCGAATTTAAAAATGCTGACATTAATTCTTTCATTTTGGTCCATTTCTCAGGATCTATACAATAGCAAACACTTGTTCCTTCAATACTTCCCTTGATCAGACCTATGTGTTTCAGCTCCTTTAAGTGCTGTGATATCGTGGCCTGAGCTAGTCCAATTTCATCCACCAGATCACCGCAAACACAAGCATTAATCTTAAAAAGATGCTGTAAAATCGCTACTCGAGCAGGACTTGCAAAGGCCTTAGCAAGCAATGAAATTTCATTTTGTTGATCTGTAAAGATGTCGGTTTTCGCTACTCCCATATCTTAATCGTTTAATTGCAATATTACGATGAATGTCTGTATTCGTCAAGGAAAATTTATGCCAATTATCAAATTTTAAAATACCCCTAATTAAAAATATCTAGGGGTATTTTATAAACTCTAAAAGCCTTTATCATCCTAGATCTGTAGGCTCTTTTATCTTGGCCCAGCGAATGCTCAATTAGGCACAACAAGTTGCCTCCTCTTTTTGTGCTGCGCCGGCACCTTCCGGGATCCCGCATGCATCATTTGCCTTGCATCGCGTTGCTTCGGCAAAAAGCGACACGAGCACTCTACTCTCTTGCAATGTAATATGTTCTACAGGCATGACTGAAGTCGCAAAACTATCATTGCCATATTCCATTTTTAATTCGGTATCGACTTTGACGGGTTTAATACCATCCACTCGTTTGATAATCGACAATATCTTATCAGTAGTCATATACGTTCTTTTGCCCAATTCACTAGGGCTTTCCCAAAGTTGGAAATGCGTTTCTTCCCAGAAATTGGTCTTTCCTCCGCAATCTGTAGTATCAAACTGTACGTTTTTCACTTCCGTCAGGTGGTAATTAGCACCAACCAATTTATCTTGTGCATACGAGAATACTAATTCTTTATTCTTATTTTGTTCTAATACTTTCATAAATTCATTTACTTTCATAATCTTTAATTTACTTGTTATCAAAAGGGTATCGATCCAAATAGAACTTTCATTTTTTTATACCCCAGTTTTTTTACTTCTTTTTTCCATTAGGACATTATCTTTCCATTCCCCGTCCAGTTGACCAATTCGTTCTCTAAAACCTATTTTTCTAAAACCCAGATTCTCATGCAATTTTATACTGGCCAGATTCTCCGGAAAAATGCCAGATTGCAGGGACCAATATCCTTGCACTTCACTTTGATCAATTAGGTTTTTCAATAATATGGCGCCTACTTTCTTGCCTCTAAGGTTGGTAGCCACATAAACGCTCACTTCCGCTACACCACCATAAACACAGCGAGATGAAACTGGTGACAAGGCAGCCCAGCCAACCACCGAACCATCTATCTTAGCAACTATTCTGCAAGACTCAAGATGGTTTTTATCCCATTCCTCCCAGCGTGGAACGCTTTTTTCAAAAGTCGCTACATCCGTTTCGATGCCTTGCCTGTAGATCTCAGAAACTTCCAACCAGTCTTCAGGTTTCATTTGTTGAATTTCAATCATTTCTACTATTTTTTAGCAACAGCTCATACTTGTGAAATCTTCTTTGAACAAGATTTGAAAAAGTCCCTGGGCCTTTTTCCAATTCGCATCGTTGATGCAATATTTCACCTTGGGAGGGTTTACTTCACCATCTATCAGACCTGCTTCCTTTAGCTCCTTCAGATGTTGAGAGATTGTTGACTGTGCTAAAGGCAACACATCTAACAGATCTCCGGTAAAACAACAACTCTGATTACTAAGGTGTTTTAAAATAATGATACGTGCAGGATGTCCTAAGGCTTTGGCAAATTTTGACAAAACCATGGTGTCTTCTGTATATTCGAATTCTTTGGCTGATCTTTTCATCTCCTTTGTTAATTGTTCATCGCAAATGTACGATGAATATTATTATAAAAAAAATCTTCTTGAAAATTTATGGAGCGACTTCACCTCGATGAGGGTGCAATGCATCTCTAAATACAATCATATTCACCTCTCTTACAGTAATATAGGCCATACAATACATGTCATTTACAGCTTGAATATCTGTCTCATAAAAAAACAAATCCTCCTTATTGGAGAATTCTTCCAAGTGAACGACATGATGTTTTGCTATTTCTAACGCTTCCGGACCTCTAAAATCCCAGATCAATTTAATTTTTCTGTCCAACGTGATAATTTTGAACAAAGATATTCATTCTGTAAACAAAATGAATATCCTTTAATTGTAAATAAATTTTGAATTAGTCCTTTTTAATCCAGGTCAGAACGATAATTCCAAGCCTTCCTACCAAAAAGGTAAACATCCCAAAAACGGGTGCTAGAAAAGCCACCTTCAAGCCAGCTGCCAACATGGCGGGGGATACTTCACCAATCGATTCAATAGCATCAAAAGCACCAATCAAACCAATAATTTGGCCTAAAAAACCCCATACAATGGCAAACAGAGATATTGAGCTAATCAAACTCATGGTTTTTTCAACCGATCCTTTCTGTAAAAATGCTTTTACAATTAAAATGATAACAAGAATTAGAATTAGAAATAAAGGATACATAAAGAATGGACCTCCTTCGTTCAATCGGTCAAATAACATAGTGTTTGATTTAAGATTTATACCTGCAAATGTAATTGAAAGGTTCAAATAAAAAATTTATATGCGACGGACCGACTAATTTCCACCTGATTTGACCAAAATAAGAGGTATTATGCAAAATCTATGCGTAAAGTGGTAGAATCACCGGCTAAAAATGCAATTCGCCTGAATAAAAGTATCATTTCAAATAAATTATGCAACTTGCAGCCATGGATATTGTAAAATATGTCAACTCTAAATTCATTCCGATTCACCTGTTATTCTGGGTAGGAGTTTGGTTCTTCTATGTCTATTTTTTTAACTACAATTCTACCGATGCAAATTTTGTCACCTGGTTTTCTGCCTTTCTATTGCCAGTAACCATGGTTACAACATACTTTGTTGTTTATTTTTTGATCCCAAAATACTTATTGGTCAAAAAGTATTTTTTATTTACACTTTACAGTATTTATACCCTGATTATCTCCACCTGGCTTATTCTAATGACCATTTTTGCAAGCCTGCTTTTCCTGTCTAACCTGAACATCGATCGAATGCCACCCATGAGTCGAAATTATATTTTTGTTCTCATTTTGGTCTATTTAGTAGTATTGTTGGTGAGTTTTGTAAATCTTTTAAGTCATAACTTCCAAATTGAATCAAAAAATAAAGAGCTTCAAAACAAAATTTTAGAAACTCAATTACAAATTAAAGATCAGGAATTGCAATACCTGAAGAAGCAAATTCATCCTCACTTCTTATTTAATACCCTGAATACTATTTATGGTTTTGCCTTAAAGCAATCTAAAAACACCCCCGAAATCATCCTAAAACTTTCGAACCTATTGGATTATATCTTATACCAGGTCAATAAACCAAAAGTTAGTTTAAAAGAAGAAATTCTTCATATAGAAGAATATATAGATTTAGAAAGGATCCGGTTTCAAGACAGTCTTGACATCAGTTTCTCTTCTGATATCAGGAACGAAGAGAAACTAATACCGCCTATGTTGTTCATCCCTTTTGTGGAGAATGCTTTTAAACATGGAAACCTGATTGATGGTTCTTTACAGATAATTATCGACATCAAACTCAATAAGGATAGCTTGAATTTTTCCATAAAAAATACGGTTAAATCAGATTCAGATCAGGAAACGAGTCCGGGTATAGGTCTGGAGAATATTAGAAAAAGGTTGGATCTGATATTTTCAGATCAATACGAGTTACAGGTTATTCCGAAAACAGATTGGTATCAGGTTGAATTAACTATCAATAACATTTAAATTGTAGAAAATGGGGAAGACCATTCATTGTATTATCGTTGATGATGAGCCCATGGCTCGGGAAATTTTAGAAAACCATCTGAAAAGGATTGATTCGGTGGAAATTATCGGCTTGTGCAAGAATGCCATAGAAGCTTTCAACCTTCTAAATACCCATGAAGTTGATCTTATTTTTCTCGACATCAATATGCCTGAAATTTCCGGCTTATCCTTTGCAAAATCAATCAATAAGAACATAAAGGTCATTTTTACAACGGCCTATCGTGAATATGCTATTGATGGCTTTGATCTCAAGGCTGTAGACTATCTTCTAAAACCAATTTCATTCGAACGGTTGGTTCAGTCTATTGAAAAATTCAAAAACGAAAGTATCGAATTCAGACCTGAGGACACCTCGGATATTGCCAACGAAAAAACAGATTTTTTCTTTGTACGGTCCAATCGTAAAATGATGAAGATCAATTATGCCGATCTTCAATACATAGAGAGCCTGGCGGATTATGTGAAATTGTTTGTCAATAATACATCCATCGTGACCCGGGAAACCATTACAAGTATCGAAGCGAAATTACCTGCCAAAGAATTTCTGCGTGTACACCGATCTTTTATTGTATCGATTGATAAAATTGATTCTTACACCCAGGAATTCATTGAAATCCAAAACAAGGCCATACCGATTAGTAGAAGTTATAAAAACGATGTCAGGCAGAGATTAGATAATGTATAACTAAAAAATTATCTTTGTCAAAATTTCAGAAATCTTGATCGAAAAAAATTTTATATTTCATATGCCCGTGAGTAAAAAAGCACTTTCAGGAAGTGTGGCATGGAGAAGTCCCAGCAATATTGCGCTTATAAAATATTGGGGGAAAACAGATCCTCAGATTCCTAAAAATGCTTCTATCAGTTTCACCTTATCGAATTGTCACAGCAATACAAGACTTGATTTTTCACCTAAAGCCACTCCCTCGGATCAATATGATTTTCAGGTTTTTTTAGATGGTAAAAAAGCGCCTGATTTTGAGCCGAAAATAGCGGCATTTTTCAAGAGGGTTGACACCTATCTTCCTTTTCTAAAAACATATTCTTTTGATATAAAAACAGAGAATTCCTTTCCTCATAGCAGTGGGATCGCGTCGAGTGCCAGTGGCATGAGTGCATTATCACTTTGTTTGATGAGCCTTCAAAAGTTAATAGATCCATCTATTTCTGAAGAGGATTTCTTTAAAAAAGCATCCTTTCTGGCCCGTCTGGGATCGGGAAGTGCTGCTCGAAGTTTGACCGGCCCGTTGGTGGTTTGGGGGGAGCATCCAGACATACATGGAAGCAGTGATCTTTATGGAACAGCTTTTACAAATCTTGTGCATGCTAATTTTCGAGATTATCAGGATACGATACTACTGGTAGACAAAGGAGTTAAACAGGTCTCATCTACTATTGGTCATAAATTAATGCTTGGGCACCCGTTTGCAAAGGCTCGATTTGAACAGGCACAAAATAATCTGTCTCGTATGGTTGAGATTCTCAAAAGTGGGAATCTTGAGGATTTTATAGATGTGGTGGAAAAAGAAGCCTTGTCATTACATGCAATGATGATGACCTCTGACCCCTATTTTGTTTTAATGAAACCAAACACACTTGAAATTATAGAAAAAATCTGGGCATTTAGAAGATCTTCAGGATCTCATATCTGTTTTACCCTGGATGCAGGAGCCAATGTACACGTTCTATATCCCTTAAAAGATAAAGATTTGGTAGAAGCCTTTATCGCAAGTGATCTTGCTCCATTTTGTGAGAACAATCAGTTTATCCAGGATCAGGTGGGTATGGGCGCCTCACAATTATAATGTTCTGGACGAACTGAATAATTTCGAATTAAAGGCACGTTTTTTAGGATTCAGACGTTTATATGACAAGCAGTTAAGTAACTAAAGCATTTTTCTCTTATATTTGTAACGAATTTTTAAATGGACGCAATGAACGGCCCCCTTTTTTACGCTAAAATCCTTTTGTTTGGAGAATATGGCATTATAAAAGACTCAAAAGGTCTGGCGATCCCTTATAATTCTTACCAAGGTGCTTTGATAATTTCTGAGGATAGTTCAGAAAAAGCCAAAGACTCAAATCAAAAATTACGTGAATTTTACAGGTATCTGGCAGATCTAAAGGATCCTAATATTCGCTTACGTCTTGACGAATTAAAAGTTGATATAGACAATAACATGCATTTTAACTCCAGCATACCTCAGGGCTATGGGGTAGGAAGTTCTGGAGCACTGGTCGCTGCGATTTATGACAAATATGCGGATGATAAAATAACCGTTTTAGAAAACCTTACCAGAGATAAATTACTGAAACTGAAATCCATTTTTTCAAAAATGGAATCCTTTTTCCATGGGAAAAGTTCAGGCCTAGATCCTTTGAACTCTTATTTGAGTCTGCCGATTCTTATCAAGTCCAAAGACAATTTAGAAGCTACAGGTATTCCTTCTCAGAAGGAGGGAAAAGGTGCTGTTTTCTTGTTGGATTCTGAAATGATCGGAGAAACACAACCTATGGTGAACATCTTTATGAATAAGATGAAGAATGAAGGTTTTAGAAAAATGATCGATCGTGACTTTGCAAGGTATACGGACAATTGTATTGATGATTTTTTACATGGCAATGTGAAGTCTCTGTTTGGAAATGTGAAAAAATTGTCAAAGGTGGTTTTAAAACACTTTAAACCTATGATCCCTGATTCCTTCCATCAACTATGGGAAAATGGTATCGAAACAAACGATTATTATTTAAAACTTTGCGGATCAGGAGGCGGTGGCTATATTTTAGGTTTTACGGAAGACTATCAGAAAACCAAAAAATTACTCGAAGATTATAAATTAGAATTAGTTTATAGATTTTAACCATTTAATACCATGGTTGATTCTGATACAGGGCAGTTAAAAAAACCAAAGCCCAAAAAACAATACTCACTTTTCTTTAAATTTTTAAGCCTTTTATCAGTGGTTAGGGGCTATAACATTGCTATTATTGTTCTGGCACAGTACCTGGCTGCCATCTTTATTTTTTCTCCGGAAAAATCGTTGAAGGATGTGGTCTTGAACCTCGATTTATATTTTTTGGTGCTTGCAACTATCTGTGTGATTGCTTCAGGATATATCATCAATAACTTTTATGACAGCAAAAAAGATTTGATAAACAAACCCATCAAATCGAAAATAGATAGCATCGTAAGTCAGAAAATAAAACTGCGTATCTATTTTTTACTAAATTTTATTGGGGTTTGTTTCGGGTTTTTGGTTTCCTGGCGTGCGGCCTTGTTTTTTTCTATTTATATCTTTTTGATCTGGTTGTATTCCCATAAACTCAAAAAGTATCCTCTTACAGGTTTATTCTCAGCCTCCATCCTATCCATTCTGCCCTTTTTTGCGATTTTTATTTATTACAAGAATTTTTCAGAGATAATATTTACGCATGCAGCCTTTTTGTTTTTTGTCCTGATGATCAGAGAATTGCTCAAGGACCTTGAAAATATAAAGGGAGACATTGTTCAAAATTATCAAACTATACCCGTAAAGTATGGCGAGCATTTTACAAAGCTGCTGATCACGGTACTTATTTTTCTAACGATGAACCCTGTTTATTTTTTATGGGAATATCCTGAAATCGGGTTGATGAAGTATTATTTTTATTTTGTTGGAATTGTCTTTATACTCTTTCTCATTTTCCTCTGGAAAGCTAAAACAAAAAAAGACTATGTGATTTTACACAATACCATAAAACTGATCATTTTGATCGGTGTTTTAAGCCTGATGCTGATAGATACTTCAGTTATCATCAAACGAATACTGAAGGTCTAGGAATATCTTCAATTACCACTGCTTTAAGATTTTATCAAAATAACTCCCATTCAAAATAAATCCAAGGGATAAGAATCCCAAAAAAACGAAAAGCAATCGGAGTAAACTTCTCCACCAGGAAAACGTGGCTGTATTAGATTTTTCTATGTTAACTTTCTTCATAACTAACGTTATTTAGTTCATTTTCTATAAGATACGCATTTTTCTTGGATGTTATTGACGCATAATCGACAACTTATTGAAATGAATTCGTATTTTTGCAAAAAATTTATCAATGACCGCAAAAAACAACTCGTCGAGAGGACGACAGGAGCGAGGATCAGGCAACAAGTCTAAAGGAAGCAAATCAAATGGAACTTCCGGATCTTTTAAGGGAAAATCAAAGGATAAAAACTTCAGACCACATCCCGAAAAAATCAAATCATTTAAAAAAGGACCAGCAAAACCAGCAAAAAAAGCCGAATCGGATGAGATTCGATTGAACAAATACATTGCAAATTCAGGTGTTTGTTCTCGAAGAGAGGCGGATACCTATATAAGTGCCGGAAGTGCTACCGTCAATGGTAAAATTATTACTGAGATGGGTTATAAAGTAAAACCTACTGATGAAGTAAGGTTTGATGATGTGCTGATCTCACCGGAAGCAAAGCGTTATGTTCTTTTAAACAAACCTAAGAATTATATCACTACCATGAATGATGAAAGAAACAGAAAAACTGTTATGGAATTGATCCATCGTTCAACAAAGGAAAGGATATACCCGGTAGGCAGACTCGATAGAGAAACGACCGGTTTATTATTATTTACCAATGATGGTGAAATGGCGAAGAAGCTGACCCACCCTAAGCACAATGTAAAAAAGCTTTATCATGTGACTTTAGACCGAAAACTATCGATGGTGGATCTGCATAAGATTGCTGAGAACTTTGTACTGGATGGTAAAATGGTATTTGTAGATAAAGTCTCTTATATAGAAAACAAGCCGAAATTTGAAGTAGGGATTGAAATTCATTCCGGACGAAACCGAATTGTTCGAAGAATATTCGAACATTTTGGATATAAAGTGGTCAAACTGGATCGTGTTATATTTGCCGGACTGACTAAGAAAAATCTTGGTCGAGGAGTTTGGAGACATCTCACAGAACAGGAAGTGAATAATCTGAAAATGATCTGATATCCATTAAAAAAAAGACTGCTTATCAGCAGTCTTTTTTTTGAATTATTGAACAATGAGTCTTCTTGAGCTACTTCCTAACTCAGAACTAATTTTGAGCAAATAGATGGAGGGTTCTAAAAATGACACATCATATTCTTTATCAGGATAAAAATCACCTGAAATAGAGCTTACCAACCTACCTGTTAGATCGTAAATGTCTACTTTCTGAACATTCTTATTGATTCTAAACGTGTTTTGAGCTGGATTTGGATAAATATTCAATCCACTTAAAGGATCATATTCCTGCACCGGTAATGCCACCTGGTTACTGCCATAGACCTTAAATTCTCCTGGTTGCAATGAAATCAATTGATTCACATTAGACACATTGAGTTCAACATTATCATTTAACAAATCATACCAAACACCCGTTTCCTGAAAATCAGGATCTATACTCTGAGTGGTAACACCAAAATTTCCGATTACATTCACATATTTCAAACTTGCGCCATTGATCTCATTGGTCAATTGGATTTTTTTCAAACCTGTCGTTGCATTCGCATCCACAGTAAAATTCTTTGTTGTAAAAATATCTTCCTGTTTTCTAAGTTTGATCAAATCGGCCCAAACATCATAAACAGCTTTCCGCTCCGGATCGTCAAAATAATCCCATCGAATCGGTTTGTTGGAAACCCTGCAATCGTTATTGATCGTTCCATTTGGGCAATAGTTAATACTGTAATCATAGCCCAGCTCTCCAAATTGCCAAATCATTCTTGGTCCTGGTACCGTAAAATAAAATGCTCCCGCTATCTTTTCACGTTCCAAGGCTGTAGAAAGATCCTTCACATTGTAGCTTCCACTTGAATTTCCGAATTCAAGATTTTTATACATCAATCGTTCTTCGTCATGACTTTCCATATACGCGACGTTGGCCGGAACATCCCAACCTCTGTTTTTATAATCTATCCATGAAAAATCTGACTTACCGCTTTCGTGGAATCCCATGGTGCTTTCGTTATATGGATCTGTTAGTTTACTCCACATCATGATTCCTTTTCCTTCATCCAGCCTGTATTCAACCCATTGAGTCTCTTCAGTATTTGTTCCTAAATGTTCAAAAATGACATAAAAATCATCATTTACGGCCCATTGATAATCTGCGTATTCTTTTAAAACAGCTACCCTATCAGCCTGCAATGCATTGGTACATGACTCGCTTCCTGTACAGTTCTGAGTAAATCCTTTGGTTAAATCCCATCTGAAGCCATCAATTCTGTATTCATCGATCCAATACTGAGTGGTTCTTTTTACATAATCTTTTGTGGCTTGCTTGCTATGGTTAAAGTCATTAAAAACACTGTACGAATGCGTCGCAACCTGGTTGAAAAAAGGGCTGTCAGCACTAGCTTGTCCTCCATAACCGCCTTGTGAATTATTCCAGAGTCTGTAGTAAGGGTGCTGACCTGTGGCATGGTTGTAAACCACATCTAAAATCACCGCCATATTTCGTTTATGACATTCATCGATCAGCTGTTTAAAAGCATCTGCAGTCCCGTAATATTTGTCTAATGCCATATGAAATGAAGGATTATATCCCCATGACTCATTGCCATCAAATTCACTTACCGGCATCAGTTCAATCGCATTGATTCCCAAGGTCTCTAAATAGTCCAACCTCGCTTTAATGGCATCAAAGCTATGCAATGCATCAAAATCTCTTGGCAATAATTCATAAATCACCAAATTGGTCTTTTCCGGAAGGTTGTAATTATTATTTTTCCAGTCAAAATCCTCATCTCCTGTTCGCAACAATGAAACTGCATGAGATGTGCTCCCTGTTGGATAAGCAGGTAAATTAGGATAGGTTACATCATCAATAAATTGATCGTTATATTCATCTAATATAGTGGTAGAATACGGATCTGCCACTCGGATTTTTCCATCGACAAAATATTGAAACGTATGATCAAATTTAGGTGTTAAGCCACTTAATTCAATCCAGAATCTATCTTTAGAACTATCTTTTTTTAATACATAAGCAGCATCCTTCTGCCAATTATTGAAATCCCCAATAACATATACAAATTCCTTCAGTGGCGCATATAAAACCAGAGTGGCTTTTGTATTGTCATCAGGATCCAGGTTGATCCCATCAAGCATACCTGCCGGAACTGGCGCTTCAGTAACGGGAGGAACTTCAATGGTCCCAACTAAAACTACATTGTCCTGAGATTTTTTATCTCCTTCTCCATTTTTTGCCTTTACCAAAAAACCGATGCTTTCAAGTCCGGTTCTGTCGTAAAAATCTTTTGGAATAAATGAAATCGAATAGGTCCCATCTCCATTATTCGTCATTTTCTGAAGTTCATTAGAACTTGACCAGGTCCCGTTATTGGGCGCATCTTCTTGTACTCCGTTAGCAGATGACCAAGCCCAGAGATAAACATCTGTAACTCCCCAAACTGCCGGATTAAAATCTGATGCTGTGATGGTAATTAGCTCATCTTCTTCAAAGGTCTCTGGACTAACATCAAAAGTCACCTCTAATTGCTGAGCCAACATAGAATTAGAAATCAATACAATAAAAAGTAAAAGTTTTCTCATATGAACTGTTTTTAAATGGAAAAAAAGGGCTGTTTAAAAACAGCCCTTTTTAGTACTAACAATCAATTTATTTCTTCGTCATAGTATAAGTAGGAACGCTAGGATTACTAAAGTCAAGCATGATATCATAAACACCTGCCACCGAAGGAATGTTATCTCCTCCTTCTTCTAAAATCCCATCTAATCCAGTATCTCCATAGTTAACACCCCAATCATTATTCACACGGAATTTGATTTCGCCATCAACCAAGGTCACATTATTCGCATAGTAAATACCTTCATTACAGTAATCTGGTGTGAAAGGGAAATCTGGTGTTGCTCCCCAATCATTATATCCAGAACCAACTACCCCGTAAATATCTGTTTTTTCAATAGTATACGTAGAGGCGTTAAAGTCGACGATTATCTGATAATACCCTAAAGTAACCGGAATGTTTCCTCCACCTGCTTGTAAATTTCCATCAGCACCATCCGAACCATAATTCACGGCCCAATCGTTATTCTGACGAATCTTCCATTCACCATCATTTAATTTAACAACCGCTTTCCAGGTATCTGAACAAGAATCATAATCCAATGGGAAATCAGGTCCGTCCCAACCGTTTGGCGTAGCACTTCCAACCAATCCCCAGCTGAAAGCTTCGATTGTGTATGTCAAATTTTCCTCATCAAATAAGATCTTGTACGAGCCGGCAGTTACTGGAATATTTCCACCACCTTCTTGCAAAGTACCATCGTTAGCATCTGATCCATAATTGACAGCCCAGTCATTATCTTTTCTGATTTTCCATTCTCCGTCAATCATCGTAATATAGGCCACATAAACACCCGCTGCATCCGTCTTATAGAAAGGCGTATCAGGTCCGTCACCCCATCCATTTGGAGTTGCACTACCAACAACACCCCAAGGAGTTGTCAAGTCAAGTACACCAGAATAAGCTGTTGCTGTAAGGCTGGAAGCTTCCGAAGCTTTTCTGTACTGCTTGGACATAATAATGTCAACTTTTACCTGCAATTGAGTTGCAGTTCCAGGCTCAGCACCAAGATTTAATAATACCTTGTTTAAATCTTCTGTATTAAAAGATTTCTCAAGCGCAGATCCTGCTGAAACTGTTTCAGGATTTGAAAAATCACCTGAAGCAAGATCGAACATCACATTATACTCTGCTGCGGCATTATACCCGAAATCCGGTTGACTCCAAGTCACAGTAAGTGCATTCTGGCCCTCATTGGATTCTTCAAGAATGATGTCGTTATTGTCAAGGCTTACAGTGGTGTTGAAATCTTCATTGATTACAACAATGTCCTCCTTTTCACAACCCACTATCAACACAGCGAAGGTCAGTAAAAACAATATTTTATTCATATATTTTTTCATGATATATCTATATTTTAAATTAGTAACCTTCGTTTTGCGTCAACGTAGGGTTGGCAATTATATCTGATGAAGGAATTGGATACACATCTCTGTATTTCTCCGTTGTTTTTCCTTCCATAATACCACCTTTCCAAGGCCAAACACCGTTTTCAGTGAATTGATTAAAACGAATCAAGTCAGTTCTTCTGTGACCTTCCCAGTGTAATTCTCTTGATCTTTCATCAAGTATAAAATCCAATGTTAAATCCGTAGCATCGATATTTCCTGCAGGACTACCATAGGCTCTTTCTCTTAACATATTAACATACATAGCTGCTTCACTTGCGCTACCACCACCACCTCTTAAAAAGGCTTCAGCATACATTAAATAAGCATCTGCTAAACGGAACATTGGAAAGTCAATATCAACAAAATCACCCGAAGCATCTGACCCTTGATTTCCGTTTACATCCAGATTTCTAAATTTCTCTACAGCATATCCATTTGAGAAGTTGAAAGGATCTTCAATCTCCAATGTTTGATCTTCTGTGAAGAAATTAGCTCTTGAATCCCCTACTTCTGTCATCGTGTAGGTATTGTTTGCTGCATTTAATGAGATGAAATAACCACCATCTTCAGCGACAACGATATTTGCTCCTCCCGGTTCCAATGACCCATCTGAATCATTATCTCCAAGATTTACACCCCAGTCATTGTCAAATCTAAACTTCATTTCTCCTGCAACTAATTGTGCAAAGATGCCGTATTGATCTGTACCTGATTCGTACATAATCATATCCGGACCATCCCAGCCATTTGTTGTAGCTGATCCAACCAAGCCCCATTTAGAAGCAGGTCCGATAGCATTGTTTAAATCGTCAAGATCTACACCTGTATCAAACTGGAAAACAAAGTTCTTCGTGGTTCTGATACCACCCCATCCACCGTTGATTCCAAAATCAGCAGCATTCATTTTTCCACCTACAGGCGCATGTGTCAAGAAGGTTGTTCCACCATATCCTGTGGTATTCAATCCGTCAAATCGAATTGGGAAAATAATCTCATTCTCAGAACCATTGATATCATTATCCGCTAAGAAAAGATCTGTATAAGTATCTGTTAAACTGTATCCGGCATTGATCACTTTCATGATATTGTCCATCGCTTCAGAAGATCTGTCAACACCAGTATACACCTGTGAATTCAAATACAATTTGGCCAATAACATCCAGGTGGCTCCCTGGTCTGCTCTCCCGTAATCATTCTGACGAGCACCAATCATATTTGGTTCGATAGCATTTAATTCAGCTACAATAAAGTCAAATACAAACGTTCTGTCTTTTTGTTCTGGAAAGAAATTTCCCACAGGATCCTCTTCAGTTACAAATGGTATGTTCCCATAAAAATCAATCGCGTGCCAATAACTTAATGCCCTCATAAAACGAGCCTCTGCCTTAAAAATTTGAATTTCAGCTCTTAAGGCTCCATCTACTCCTCTTTCGTCAAGCTTCGCATCTGTAGTTTCTCTTAAGAATTGATTAGAAATTCCAATCTGAAAGTAAATTCTATCATACATCGCTCTAATGAACTCATTACCTGAGGTCCACACGTGGTTGTGCAGGTCATGAATAGTTCCGTCATTCCAGGCAATTATTGCCTCATCTGTGTTCAATTCCTGGTGTTTCCAGAATTGACGCAAGTAATTCGAGAATCCTTCATCGATTCCCTGAATATCAGGTCTACCAGCGGGTCCTTCTTGTCCACTAACTGCAAGCCCTGCATAAACTCTTGCTAAAAACTCAGTATATGCTTCAGGATCTTCAAAAGCCTGGCTCTCTGTTAGTTCAGTCACAGGTTGTTTGTTTAATGCATCTTCACAAGAAACAAATCCCATGGCAAGCATTAAAGCAACAAATCCTACTTTAAATTTTAAATTTTTAAATATCTTCATCATTGATGCTTTTAAAAGTTAACATTTAATCCAAGAGTGAAAATTCTTGGTCTTGGATAAAAATTATTATCTATACCTCCGAAAATTTCCGGATCTAATCCATCATATTCAGTCACCGTAAAGACGTTCTGAACAGTTGTAAATAATCTCAATCCAACTTCTCCTTCTTTTAAATCCTGGAAAGTATACCCTAAGGAAATATTGTCCATTTTTAAGAAAGATGCATCTTGGATGTAGTAGTCAGACCAAAGCTGCTGCGTATCGAAATTTGTCTCAAGAACTGAGGAATGAACGTTTCTCAACGATTCTAATTCATAAACAGCTCCGTAGTAACCTCTTGAAGAGCTTACGTTATTATACGCATAGTTTCCTAAAGATGCTCTCAAAGTAAATGAGAAATCAAAATTCTTATAATTCATATAAGATGAGAATCCAAATAAATAATCTGGGTTCGGGCTCTTATAAATTCTCTTGTCGCTGTCGTTGATAACACCATCTGAATTTTGATCCACATAAACACCTTCTAAAGGAGCTCCTGATTCATCGTATACCTGTTCGTATACAAGGTAAGAAAATTGTGGATGTCCTACTTTATGCGTTTGAATTGTATTACCAACACCACCGCTGATTCCTCCTTGCGCAATACCTGGAGATTCTGGATCCTCAACATTATTCAACTTCTTAATTTCATTGGTCAACCAAGTTCCGTTGAAGTTTACATTCCATGTGAAGTTTTCTCTTTGGAAAATATCAGCATTTAAGGTAAATTCAACACCCTGACTTGAAAGATCTCCAATGTTGGTATATAAATTGTTTGTTAAATTTGATCCTGCAGGAGGAGCAATTGTACTCAAAATATCTGAAGACTCTCTTCTAAAGTATTCGATCGAACCACTGATTGCATCATTCATGAAACCATAATCAAGTCCTACGTTATACGTGTCAGATTCCTCCCATTTGATATTCTTGTCATAACCTTCTGGTCTTAAGGTATAGTGGTATTCAGATCCAAATGGATATCTTACACCAGCGTCTCCAGGAGTATAAATTGGCAAGTAACCAAAATCTTTATCTATTTCCTGTTGACCCGTCTGACCAAATCCTAACCTCAATTTAAGTGTAGAAACCGCTTCTGAATCTCTAAGAAAATCTTCTTCTGAAATACTCCAGGCCAAAGCTCCGGAAAAGAAGTTTGCCCATCTGTTTTCAGGAGCAAATCTTGAAGAACCATCTCGACGGAAAGTTCCTGTTACCAAATATTTATTATTGAAAGTATAGTTTACCCTCGTGAATAAAGACTGAAGTGCATTCAAAGATACAGTTCCAAGGTTTCCTGTTGCAGGGCTACCTAAACCATCCTGAGTCACATTGGTGTTCTCTCTGTAAAAATCCTGAAACGAATGACCCACCATAATATCAAGTTTGTGCTTTTCGTTAAAAGTATTTACATAGTTCAAATAAATATCTGCTAAGGTATTTCTCTTCAATTCAGTATAATCTCTTACTGATCCATTATCGTTGAATCCACTTGCAGATTCAGCAGGAACAATAAACTGACCTTTTACCTCAGAATAATCAAATCCAAGGTTAACTACAACGTTTAAACCATCCAGGAATCCAAATTTATAATCAAATTTAGCATTTCCAAGATATCTCTCAGTGTTGGCTTTATTTGTATTTTGCATTAATTGACCTACCGGGTTTCTTGGAGCTAACGTGTTCACACTACCGTCATCATTTAACCATTCCCAATATCCTCCAAATTCAGGTTGTCCGCTGTAAATTGGTTTTGTAGGATCAAATGATACTGATCCACCAATAGCACCGTCGTCTGCAAAATTATCTGTCACCCAAGATCCACGAATGTTGAAATCCATTTTCAACGAATTGTCAAACAAGTTTTGCTTGAAGTTCATAGAAAGACCTGGTCTTGTGAAATCATTGGTCTTTAAAATACCTTGCTGATAGGTATATCCGAATGCAATTCTATAAGAACTATTGTCAAAACCTTCAGAAATAATAAGGTTATTATCCGTTCCTAAGGCAGTCTGATAAATTTCTTCTTGCCAGTTCGTACTGTCATCCGTTAACTTGGCAATCGCATCGTCGTTTCCAAGTCTGTTCACAGTTGCTCTGTATTCCTGTGTATTCAACACATCAACTGTATTCATTTTTGATCCAACTGAGAATTTAGTGTCAAACTCAACTCTAAAATCAGAATTCATTCTTCCTGACTTCGTCGTAATGATGATAACACCGTTTGTTGCTCTCGATCCATAAATAGCTGTTGCCGAGGCATCTTTTAAAATGTTGAAACTTTCAATGTCATTTGGATTGATGGAATTTAGTGCAGGACCTTTCTGGTCGATTGGCACTCCATCAATTACATATAGCGGGCTGGTATTGCTAAAAGAAGATATACCACCACGAATCTTAACGGTACCTGATTCACCGGGTCTACCACTTGGAGGTGTAACATTCACACCGGCAGTTTTACCTGTAATTAATTGTTCAGGTGAAGCAATGGCTCCCACGTTAAATTCTTTTTCACTTACTTTTTCTACTGCACCCGTTGCATCCTTTTTGGTTGTTTGTCCATAACCAATAAGTACAACTTCATCTAAGCTCTCAGCTGATTCCTGCATCACTACCTGCCCACTGGCAGAAGCTGCAACTTCTATATTGGAATAACCAACATAAGAAAAAACTAAAATTGCGTCTGCGGCTACTTCTATTTCAAAGTTTCCGTCAAAGTCTGTCGCCGTTCCCTGTGTAGTACCTTTTACCATAACAGATACTCCGGGAAGATCTATTCCTTGGTCATCTTTTACATTACCCTTAACGACATCCTGAGCGGACATCATAAATGGTAATAAAAACAAAATCGCAAAGACTAATTGTCTAATTTTTTTCATAAAAATGAATTTAGTTATTAAGCATAATGATTTGTAATTAAACTTGCTATTTATTTAATATTTCACCCGACGAAGTTACTTTGTTAACACCAATTTAACATAAATTTTGAGGCTCTAAATTATTACGAAAACGTTTTCGTGTTAATAAGTTTAATTACGAAAACGTTAGAGTGAATTTGGATGAATGCCCATAAACGTTAGGAATTTCAGATTTTCGGTTCCAAAAATTAATAATTTGTTAAAAAAAGAGGTTCTAAATGTGTAATCGACAACTTGCGTTTTAAATATTTTTTTCAATTATAAAAATTGACTACTTTTATGAACAGAATTAACCCCCATAAATTTTTAAGTGAACCTGAATATAAACGAAGTCTCGAACTGGGATAATTCCATCTTTGCATTGATATGAAACAAAAGATAACTCTTAAAAAAATAGCCAAAGAATTTGGCGTTTCCATATCAACCGTATCTAAAGCTCTGAAGGATAGTCATGAGATCAGTACAGAACTAAAAGATAGGATTCAGGCCTTTGCAAAATACTACCATTACAAGCCAAATAGTTTAGCACTCAACCTACGAAATCAGAATACCAAAACAATCGGGGTCATCATTCCTGAAATTGTCCATCACTTTTTTACAACGGTCATTACAGGCATCGAAAAATTAGCCAATGACAAGGGCTATAATGTGATGATTTGCTTGTCTAATGAATCTTATGAAAAAGAGGTTTTAAACCTTGAAATGCTGGCAAGTGGTGTGGTGGACGGAATCATCGCCTCTGTGGCCAAAGAAACTGAGGAAAAAGATGATTATACTCATTTTACTGAATTGATCAACAATGGTATTCCTCTTGTTATGTTCGACAGAGTAGTGGATGAAATTCCATGCAGCAAGGTGATTGCAGATGACAAAGGTGGGGCAATTTTAGCTACAGAACAGCTCATTAAAAATGGCTGCACCAATATTGCATTGCTGACGACACCTGATTATGTGACTGTTGGAAATGATAGAAGAGAAGGATATTTAAAGGCCCTGGAAGATAATAAATTAGAGGTTAAACCCGAATTGATCATCAAAATTGACGACAAATTACCCATTGAAGAACAGTTGTCGGTCCTTTTTGAAAGCGGAAATGTACCCGATGGTATTTTTGCTGTGAATGAAATCTATGCAGCAACATTTTTGAAAGTCGCCGGGAAATACGGGTATAAAATTCCGGATGATATCGAAGTAATTGGATTTACTGATGGATTAATTTCAGAATTCACTACGCCTTCTTTAACAACAGTGGCTCAGCATGGGAGAACCATGGGTCGTAAATCCTGTGAACTTTTATTGGACGAAATTGACTCTCAAGATACTGTTTATCAACATAAAACAAATTTGATAAAAACTGATCTTACTGTTAGAGATTCAACTAAAAAAGTTCAATTTCAAAAATTATAAATTTATTTTATATATTTGTTGACTATTAGTAAATATTTCACGACTTGCTAATTATTTAATTCTTCACAAACTAAGGGCAGCTATTAGTGCAGTCTTTTAAGATTTTATTTTTCGGTATGTTTGGCTTGGATGACCCATATGACTATATTACTGTGTAAATAATTTCAATTCATCAATTAATAAAATAAATTATGGAAAAAAGACGTCTCAGTTTTTGGGAAATCTGGAATCTAAGTTTTGGTTTTCTAGGTATCCAAATGGGGTTTGCCCTTCAAAATGCAAATGCCTCAAGGGTATTACAAATATTTGGTGCTGATGTTCATGAATTATCGTGGTTTTGGATTGTTGCTCCCTTAACAGGATTAATCGTTCAACCCATTATTGGATACTACAGTGATAAAACATGGACCAGACTCGGACGAAGAAGACCTTTCTTTTTAACCGGAGCCGTATTGGCTTCTTTTGGCTTAATATTGATGCCTAATGCAGATATGTTTACTGCATTTATGCCTGCTTTATGGGTTGGTGCCGGAATGCTGATGATTATGGATGCCTCGTTTAATGTGGCCATGGAACCCTTCAGAGCCTTGGTTGCCGATGTGCTGCCAAGTGACCAGCGAACCTTAGGCTTTAGTGTTCAAACGGTGCTGATTGGTATCGGTGCTGTTATTGGATCCTGGTTGCCATATGTTTTGACCAATTGGGTTGGTATAGAAAACACTGCTGCTCCAGGAAAAGTACCATTGAGTTTGATGCTTTCCTTTATTATTGGAGCTGCCGTGCTTATCATTAGTATTTTAATCACTGTGTTTACTACAAAAGAATATTCCCCGGAAGAAATGGAACTGATTAATGGAGCCATCGAGGAGGAAGTGATTGAAGAATCCAGTCTCTTGAATATTTTCACTGATTTTAAAAACATGCCCACGACAATGAGACAATTGAGCTGGGTTCAGTTTTTTTCCTGGTTCGGTCTCTTCGGCATGTGGGTATTTTCTACCCCGGCCATAGCGCACCATGTATATGGTCTGTCACTAGATGACACCCATAGTACAACCTATCAAAATGCAGGTGATTGGGTAGGAATATTATTTGGTGTTTACAATGCGGTATCAGCAGTTTATGCGTTCTTTTTACCGGCGATTGCAAAAAAAGTTGGTCGAAAAAAGACGCATGCGCTTTCCTTAATTATCGGAGGTATCGGACTTATTTCAATTTATTTTGCACCAGACGAAAATTGGTTGATTCTTTCAATGTTTGGAATAGGTATTGCATGGGCGAGTATTTTAGCCATGCCCTATGCCATTCTTGCCGGATCAATTCCTCCGCGAAAAATGGGAGTTTACATGGGAATATTTAATTTTTTCATTGTAGTTCCACAAATAATAAATGCCCTGATCGGTGGTCCGATTGTAAAATATGTATACGATGGGAATCCTATTTATGCCTTGGTGATCAGTGGAGTTTCTTTTTTGATCGCTGCAGCCTTAGTTTCTAAAGTAAAAGACGTTGATGACGAAGTAATTATAAAAAATACATAATTAAAAAAATGAGTAAAAAAGCCATAATATTTGATTTGGATGGAGTGATTGTGGATACTGCCAAATATCACTATTTAGCATGGAGAGAACTGGCCATTCAATTAGGGTTTGATTTTACAGAAGCTCAAAACGAACAACTCAAAGGAGTGAGCAGAGTAAGATCTCTTGAAATCCTGCTCGATCTTGGTAATGTGAGTCTGGAAGAAGAAGAAAAAACAAAATTATTAATTGAGAAAAACAATCAATACCTGGAATATATTGCTGAGATGGATCATTCTGAGATCCTGCCTGGGATTGATGACCTGTTACATTATTTAAAATTAAATAAAGTTCCTTTTTCACTGGGTTCAGCCAGTAAGAATGCTCGACTCATTCTTGAGACACTGGAACTCCTGGATCTATTCGATGCTATTGTAGATGGCAATGATGTGAGCACAGCCAAACCTGATCCCGAAGTTTTTCTGATCGCAGCTCAGAAGCTAGGTGTTGATCCAGAAAATTGCATTGTTATTGAGGATGCCCAGGCAGGTATAGAGGCTGCAAATAAAGCAAATATGCTAAGTATAGGTATTGGAGATGAAAAAGTGCTCCAGGACGCAAATTATATATTGAATGATACAAGTGAATTAACTATTGATTTTATACAGAAGTTGATTGATTAAACCAAAAACTATGAATTTAAATTATATAAAACCCGACGAATGGAAAATTATTGAGGAAGGGTTTGATAAAGAAAATGTTACTGCCTCAGAGAGTATTTTCAGTTTAGGGAACGGTGCCATGGGGCAACGTGCAAATTTCGAAGAACAGTACAGTGGAGAAACGTTTCAGGGAAGTTATATCGGAGGTATCTATTATCCTGACAAAACCCGTGTAGGATGGTGGAAAAACGGATATCCTGAATATTTCGCGAAGGTATTGAATGCACCAAACTGGATTGGAATAGGGGTAAAAATCAATGGAACTACATTAGATTTAAATACCTGTAAAGTAATTGATTTCAGCAGGGAACTGGACATGAGAAATGGCGTCTTAAAGCGATCATTTATCGCTGAATTTGACAATAGTGATATGGTCAAAATTGAATCTGTTCGATTTCTCAGCATGAGCATTCAGGAAGTTGGAGTCATCCGATACAGTGTCACTCCAATTAATTTTCAGGGAGAAGTAGAGTTTACTCCTTATATAGACGCCGGAATTGTCAATGAAGACTCCAATTATGATGAGTTCTTTTGGGAAATTCTGGACAAAAAGGAAGAGGAGAATGAAGCCTATATTCTTTCAAAAACCTTAAAAACCGGATTTCTGGTTTACACTGGTATGAAGATCGAGTTCGAACTGAATGACTATATCATCAACATCGATAAAGAGTCAGAAGTATCTGACAAAAAAATAAGCAACAGCTATAAAACCGAAGTCAATAGCGGGGATACTTTTTCTATCGTAAAATACGGAGGGTATACCCAATCTATGAATCATCCAGATGCTGAACTTTTTAATGTCTCAAAGCGACGATTAAATGAAGCTGCGGAACTGGGCTTTGATGTTTTACTCGAAAAACAACAAAAAGCCTGGGACAAAATATGGGATACGGCTGATATTATGATATCAGGAGATATCAAGGCTCAACAAGCCATCAGATTTAACATATTTCAGTTAAATCAAACTTATTCAGGAGAAGATTCAAGACTCAATATTGGACCCAAAGGTTTTACCGGCGAGAAATATGGAGGAAGTACTTACTGGGATACGGAAGCTTATTGTATTCCATTTTATATGAGTACTAAAGACAAGGACGTGGCACGAAATCTTTTAATCTACAGGTACAATCAATTGGATAAGGCCATTGAGAATGCCGAAAAATTAGGTTTTACAAACGGAGCTGCTTTATATCCAATGGTTACTATGAACGGCGAAGAATGCCATAATGAATGGGAAATTACATTTGAAGAAATACACAGAAATGGTGCCATGGTATATGCTATTTACAACTATGTAAATTATAGCGGCGACTTGGATTATATGGCCTCCCACGGTTTGGAGGTGATCATTGCCATTGCCAGGTTCTGGAGTCAGCGTGCTACTTTTTCAGAAGACAAAGAAAAATTTGTGATCCTGGGCGTTACCGGACCAAATGAGTATGAAAATAATGTCAATAACAACTGGTATACAAATTACCTGGCAAAATGGTGTCTGGAATACGCGCTGGAAAACATTGAAATACTCAAGGAGGATTATCCGGAAGATTTTATAAGAATCACTAAAAAGGTTCAGCTACTTGAAACTGAATCAAAGGTATGGGAAAACGTTGCAGAAAATATGTATTTCCCATTCAGTGAAAAGCACGGTGTGTATTTGCAACAAGATGGCTTTTTAGATAAAGAACTTGTTCCTGTTGATCAGTTACCAAAAGCCGAAAGGCCGATCAATCAAAAATGGTCCTGGGATCGAATTTTAAGATCTCCCTATATAAAGCAAGCGGATGTGTTGCAGGGTTTTTATTTCTTTGAAAACCTATTTGATCAAGAAGCCATAAAAAAGCATTTTGATTTCTACGAGCCGCTAACAGTTCACGAATCGTCACTATCTCCTTGTGTACATTCCATCCTGGCCGCAAAATTAGAACGTACTGAAAAAGCCTACGAAATGTACCTGAGAACTTCCAGGCTCGACCTGGACGACTATAATCATGAAGTTCATGAAGGTCTTCATATCACGAGTATGGCTGGAACCTGGCTTTCCATTGTTCAAGGTTTTGGAGGCATGAGAAATTTTGACAATACTTTATCGTTCGATCCAATTATTCCAAAAAACTGGAAATCATATTCTTTTAAGATCAAGTATAGAGACCATACAATCAAGGTGTTCAAAAATCATGAAGGTTGTAAATTCTATAACGAATCTGATACACCTATTGATATAATTGTCTCAAACAAAACGGTTACCATTCAAAATACGGACCTGGTGATTCTCTAAAAAAACCTGTAACAATGAAACAAATAGTCTTTTTTTTATTGCTTTTATGTAGCACGGCGGCTATGTCGCAAATTGAAAGAGTTGAACCGCCAAATTGGTGGGTAGGATTTGAAAATTCAGAGGTACAGTTATTGATAAAAGGACAGGAAATTTCGGTGTATACTCCAGAGATAAACTATCCTGGAGTCGCTCTTAAGAAAGTATCCAAAGCTAAAAGTCCTAATTATCTATTCCTTGATCTCACCATTGGTCCTGAGACGAAACCGGGGAGCTTCACAATTGTTTTTGACGTAAAAGGAAAGAAAAAGATCAAATACACCTACGAGTTAAAAGAAAGGGAAAAAGCCGGCATAGACTATATCGGTTTTGATAGTTCGGATGTAATTTATCTTATCACACCGGATCGGTTTGCCAATGCCGACCCTTCCAATGATATCGTCAATGGACTCCGGGAAACCGCCATTGACCGCAAAAGTGACTATGCACGACATGGAGGTGATATCAAAGGCATCAGTACACATATTGATTACATTTCTAATATGGGCTTCACCGCTATCTGGTCTTGTCCTTTGCTGATTAATGATATGGATAGCTATTCCTATCATGGCTATGCCATTACGGATCTTTATGAGATCGACCCTAGATTTGGTAGTTTAGAAGACTATGTGGATTTATCAGCCAAAGCCAGGGAGAAAGGAGTAAAACTAATCATGGATCAGGTGGCCAATCATTGTGGACTTGAGCATTGGTGGATGAAGGACCTCCCATTTGAAGATTGGGTGAACCACCAATCTACATTTGAAGCTGGTGAAAAAACAATTTATTCAAATCATCGCAGAACTACCAATCAAGATCTTTATGCTTCCAAAATAGATGCCATTGGTATGACTGATGGTTGGTTTGTAGACTCAATGCCGGATTTAAACCAAAACAACCCTTATATGGCAACCTATCTTATTCAAAATAGTATCTGGTGGATAGAGACAGCACAATTAGGAGGAATCAGACAAGACACCTATCCTTATCCTGATAAAATATTTATGTCGAACTGGGCGGGTGCCATCATGAAGGAGTATCCGAATTTCAGCATCGTTGGAGAAGAATGGAGTTATAATCCTTTGTTGGTAGGTTATTGGCAACAAGGCGCAAAAAACCATGATGGGTATGAATCAAACTTGAGATCAAGTATGGATTTTCCTATGCAGCGTAAAATTGTGGAAGCACTGATTGAAGAAGAAAAATGGGATAAAGGGCTGGTTAAAATATATGAAGGCTTGGCCAATGACTTTCATTATCCAAGTCCGAAGGACATTATGATATTTCCAGACAATCATGATATGGATCGTATCCATACACAATTGAATGAAGATCCTGTATTGACCAAAATGGCCATGGCCTATTTGTTAACGCTTCCAAGGATTCCTCAACTATATTACGGGACCGAAATACTAATGCAGAATTCTGCCAAACCCGGAGATCATGGATTAATTAGAACTGATTTCCCCGGTGGTTGGGAAGGTGATACTGTAAATGCTTTTACAGGTGAAGGACTGAATTCCGAACAAAAGGATATGCAGCTTTACTTAAAGACCTTATTGCAGTTTAGAAAAAACAGTCCGGTAATACATGAAGGCCGCACGATTCATTTTTCACCAAAAGATGGAGTTTATTTACTCTTTAGAATTAAAGACGATGCTATCGTTGCAGTCATTTTGAACAAAAATGACGAGCCCTATAATTTAGATCTGCACAATTTTAAAGAAATGGGCTTGGAGGACAGGCAACTTCAAAATATCATCACCAATGAGAAAATTATTTGGAAGGATCAGTTAACCCTGGAAAAAAAAGGAGCTATTATTTTATCTACTCTCGATTAGGATGTCTATTAACAGAAGTTCAAAATGGTTCTTCACTATTTTATATTGCCTTTGGTCAATACTTGTGCTTGGGCAAACTAAAATCGTGCTAGCATCAATTCCTGAAAACACACCAGCTGGATCCCAGATCTTTATTTCGGGAGATTTTGAAGGATGGTCCGGTGGTCAGGAAGGGTATGAACTAGCGTTTTCGGAAGGTCAATATTCTATCATATTGCCTGACAGCTTGAATAACATTTCTTTCAAATTTACAAGAGGTTCCTGGGATCAGGTAGAAGTCGGTTATAATGCCAGACAAACTCAAAATCGAAGCTTAGACCTCTCTAAAAATAAGCGGCAATACAATGTTTCGATAGAGAATTGGAAAGACTTGAGTCTATCGCAATCGACTGCTTCGAAAAATGTACACCTCCTTTCTGAGGCCTTTGAAATGCCGCAACTGAATTCAACAAGACAAATATGGATCTACCTGCCGCCAGATTATGAGAAATCTTCTGAACATTATCCTGTTCTTTATTTACAGGATGGACAGAATTTATTTAACGCCGAAACCTCTTACAACGGTGAGTGGGAAGTTGATGAGGTCCTGGATGTTTTATTTGAAAAAGCAGGTCTTAAAATCATCGCAATCGGTATTGAAAATGCCGGAGCAGAAAGAATCAATGAATATACCCCCTGGAAACTTAAAGGATATGGTTCGAACCCAAAAGGTGACGCCTATATTCGGTTTATTACTGAGACATTAAAACCCTATGTTGATGAAAATTACCGCAGCCTTACATCAAGTGAAAATACGGGTATCATCGGAAGTTCTCTCGGGGGACTCATCTCGCATTATGCCGCATTCAAATATCCTGAAATTTTTGGATTGGCAGGTGTTTTTTCGCCGTCTTTTGAATTGACCCCGGAGAGTTTTAATTTTACTCAAAAGTACAGTCCATTGTTTTATTCAAAGATCTATTACATGTCTGGAGATTCAGAATCTCCGAAAATGGATGAATTAATGTTAAAAATGACAGCCCAGATAAAAGCTTCTGGTTTTCCGGAAGCAAACATCAAATCAAAAGTTGTGGCGGGCGGTGAACACAACGAAACTTTATGGAGAGAGAATTTCGGAGCAGCCGTTAGCTGGCTTTTCGATAAAAATAATAAAGAATAATACCACTTAAAATTCAATACAATGATCAAGAATCTTCTTATGACAAGCCTGAGTTTCCTTTTACTTTTAGGAGCATGCAAAGAATCCAAACAAGAAGTAACCTCTGCCGAGAAACCTTCAAATGAAGCTCCCTTTTATTGGGAAAATGCCAGTATCTACTTCCTGTTGACCGATCGATTTAACAATGGAGATAAAAGCAATGATGTAAATTTTGACCGCACACTGGAAACTGCACCTATGAGAGGCTTTCAGGGTGGTGACATTAAGGGTATCACAGAAAAAATAGCCTCTGGATATTTTACTGAGCTTGGAATCAATGCCATTTGGTTCACGCCTGTTGTAGAACAGATTCACGGTGGTACTGATGAAGGAACAGGGTTTACTTATGGGTTTCATGGGTACTGGGCAAAAGACTGGACAGCCCTGGATCCTAACTTCGGAACGTTGAAAGACCTGGAAACCTTGGTGAAAACGGCGCATGAACATAAGATCAGAATTGTTATGGATGCAGTTATAAACCATACAGGGCCCGTTACTGACATAGATCCGGTCTGGCCTGAAAACTGGGTGAGAACCAGTCCTAAATGCGAATATAATTCGTACGAAACGGCAGTTCATTGCACCTTGGTCGAAAACCTCCCGGATATTTTAACCGAATCAGATGAAGCAGTGGATTTACCCGAAGCGCTTGTTCAAAAATGGAAAAATGAGGGTAGGTACGAGCAGGAAATGAATGAATTAGATGCATTTTTTGAAAGAACGGGGTATCCAAGAGCTCCCCGGTTCTATATTATAAAGTGGCTGTCTGATTTTGTAAGAGACTATGGAATTGATGGGTTTCGAGCCGATACAGTGAGGCATATTGAAGAAGAGGTCTGGTTGGAATTCAAGACGGAATGCGATCTTGCCTTCGAACAATGGAAAAAAGAAAATTCTGCAGAGGTATTGGATGATACCGATTTCTATATGGTTGGAGAAGTGTATGATTATGATATCATCTCTTCTGGAAAAAGTTTTGATTTTGGAGATGTAAAAGTCAATTATTACGACCATGGATTTGACAGCATGATCAATTTTGAATTCAAAAAAAGTGCCACGGGTGGATATGAAGAATTATTCGCTACGTATAGCGATACATTAAACAATAAAGAAAAAGGGTTTCAGGTATTGAATTACCTCACTTCACATGATGATGGAAACCCATTTGACAAGGAAAGGAAGAAAACCTATGAAACTGCTACAAAATTATTACTAAGCCCGGGAACAGCTCAGGTTTATTATGGTGATGAAACTGCCAGAGAACTCATCATTGAGGGAACTCAAGGAGATGCTACCCTACGTTCCTTTATGAATTGGGAAGCCATTGAGTCTGATGCTCAAACGAAAGAACTGTTGGCTCACTGGCAAAAATTAGGAGTTTTTAGAAGAGATCATCCAGCTATTGGAGCTGGTCAACATTCAAATATAAGTATGGCTCCTTACATCTTTAAAAGGGAATTGTCTAAAGATACATTTACGGATGCTGTGGTCATTGGTCTGGATCTCGAAACTGGAGTAAAATCTATTAATGTTGCTAATGTCTTCGTCAGCGGCGCTGAAGTTCATGATGCCTATTCCAATACGTTTGCCCAGGTAAAAGACGGTACAGTTACTTTAGATACGCCATATTCAATAGTGTTACTCGAATCGAAGAATTAGAAATAATATGAAAAATCGATTAATCCTTTTCGTTTTACTAATATTCAGCTTATTTTTCGGCTGTCAAAATGAACATGATTCAAAACCTCCCTCGATGACAAAAAAAGAACAGAAAAAAGTAATCTATCAGGTTTTTACGCGCCTGTTTGGAAATGACAATACAACAAATAAACCCTGGGGAACCATTGAAGAAAATGGCGTTGGTAAATTCAACGACTTTACAGATGAGGCACTGGCTGAAATTCGCGACCTTGGTGTAAGTCATATCTGGTATACAGGCATATTGCATCACGCAATGGTGACTGATTATACCCAATATGGGATATCAAATGATGATCCTGATGTGGTAAAGGGTCGGGCAGGTTCTCCCTATGCCGTAAAAGATTACTATAGTGTAGATCCGGACATGGCATCAGATCCTGCCAAAAGAATGGAGGAATTTCTGGCACTGGTTGAACGAACTCATGCCCAAAACATGAAAGTGATTATCGATATTGTACCGAATCATATTGCACGTAAATATGAAGGAATGAACAATCCGGAAGGAGTCGTCGATTTTGGAGCTAATGATGATACTTCAGTTGAATACAAAAAAGATAATAACTTCTATTATGTTATTGGGGAGTCCTTTAAGGTACCTCATTGGCAACATGGTTACAAACCTTTGGGTGGTGAAACTCATCCATTAGTAAATGGAGAGTTTAAAGAAAATCCGGCCAAATGGACCGGTAATGGTTCTCGATTATCCCAACCCGATCAAAACGATTGGTATGAAACAGTAAAGATCAATTATGGCGTACGACCTGATGGAACCAAAGATTTTGACTCACTTCCCCAGGATTTTAGATCGAAGGATCATCAAGTACATTTTGATTTCTGGAAGGATAAATCAGTTCCGGATTCATGGATCAAATTTAGAGATATTGCTCTGTTCTGGCTTGAGAAAGGAGTTGATGGCCTAAGATATGATATGGCAGAAATGGTTCCTGTGGAATTCTGGAGCTATTTAAATTCATCTATTAAGGTGCAGTATCCAGACGCGCTTTTATTGGCAGAAGTATATAACCCTGGTCTGTATCGAGACTATATTCAATTGGGGAAAATGGACTACCTATATGATAAAGTTGGCTTTTATGACAGTATTAAACATATTGTTCAGGGACATGGCTGGACCGATCATATCCCAAAAGTGCAGGAAGAAATCATGGATATTGAACATCATATGCTTCATTTTTTGGAGAACCATGATGAGCAGCGGATCGCGAGTCCTGACTTTGCCGGATCAGCTGAAAAAGGAAAACCTGCGATGGTGGTCAGTACAACCATCAGTACCTCACCTACCCTTGTCTATTTTGCACAGGAACTAGGAGAACCTGGGGCGGAAAATGCTGGTTTTGGCTCGCCTACCAGAACTTCGATTTTTGATTATATCGGCGTACCGCATTTACAGCGTTGGACCAATGATAAAAAATTCGATGGAGGCTCGCTCTCTGCTGAAGAAAAAGAGTTACGTAATTACTATGAAAAGTTACTGAACTTTTCGCTACATAGTAGCGCATTAATGGGAGATTATCGCGAGATTCATTATTTCAATAAAGATCGTAACCCTGATTACGACCACAGAATTTTCTCTTTTGTACGCTGGTCAGAAGATGAAATAGCCATTGTTGTTTCAAATTTTGATGTTGACAATAAGTATGTACTTGATCTGATCATACCAAAGGATCTTATAGATCTTTGGAAGCTAAAAGAAGGAGATCACAAGCTCATTGATCAACTTGATGAATCGTCTCATGGCAGCTTAAAAGTTAGTGACAAGGAGGGAGTTATTGGTATCAAACTGGCACCGCTCGCTTCTCATATATTTGTCTTAAAAAAAAATGAATAGGCCGTTTTAAAAAAAGCAACCTATTCATTTCATAATGAGGGGGAAAACGATTTTCTATAGTTATTTTAATAGTAATTTTTGCTTGTGACTTTTCATTATTTCTTTGATGAGTGAGAAAATTTTCTTTTTCACATATTTAAACTTTAGCACATAATGGTTGAAGTCTTTTTGAAAAAAGCGCAGTTTTCGCGAGATTTCAGTGGTTGACTGGTCCTTCTCATCATGAACTGACGATGCCATCCATTGGTCAAAGATGGTCAGTTCGTCAATCAATTCTACACCCATACCTTCTACTTCCTTCAGCTTTTTAATGAGCTTTCTTGTTGTTTCAAATAACTCCTCTGAACTCAATTCAAGAAAATGAGAACTCAATAAATGCTCTAAAAAAGACTGCTCATCCTGCATGAACTCTAATTCACGCATATAATTAATTGACAGCTCATGAAGCTCATACATCGTTTTAATTTCTTTTTTCATCATCTTAGAAATTTCATGTTGATTGAAAAAATAGGGAGACACTGCTCCCTATTTCTATGATTAATGCACTTCAATGACTCGTTTTGGAATAATTTCATCCGTATGAACCTTATTCAAAACTAATTTCAAGATACCACGATTGTATGTTGCATCAATCATTTCTTCTTCATTTACATTATCTGGTAATGTAAATGATCTTAAAAAAGAATTGTAATTAAACTCTCTACGAGTATAATTTTCAATCTCTTCTTCCATTTCCTCCTTTTTTTCTGCGGAGATCTTTAACAAACCATTTTCAATCGAGATTTCAAAGTCTTTTTTCGTAAATCCGGGGGCAGCCATTTCAATTTCAAAGAATTCTTCAGTTTCTCTGATGTTCATAGCCGGGATCCATTTGTTTTCGGTTAAAAAATCATTTGTTAAAAGTCTGTCAGAGCCTAAAAGGTCATTAAACATGGTGTCGTACCAAGGTAATCTGGTTTTTTTAAATTTTACTAGAGTCATGACAAATCATTTAAATTAATAACAGCATAAAACTACTTTCCTATCTTCTTTATCACAATGATGATTGTCAATCGTATCATTGATTCTAATCAAAAAAGTTGCCCCGAAGGGCAACTCATTTTTTAATCAACTGTATTTCTAATTATAGAAATACTCCTTCATCATCTACCTTCACCCTAATCCTTTTTTTACCATTTTCCAGCACAATTTTGTACTGTTTTTTACTACCGAGCGTGGCATCATAATTTACCTTGTATACATCCTTGGCAATCTTCCATCCTGGAAACCTATCAGCCACTGATGAGGCTACACTTTCAGGTAAAGCAACATTTTTGAATTTTTCAATGGTGTAAAGAATTTTCCCATCTCTATCATAGGCAGCTACAACTTTTCCATCAGGTATGTAAAAATATACCCTGTAAAAATCGCTTCCGTCTTCATAGAATTCAGAACTTTTTACATCAAATTTTGCCACCATATCCTCCAATAACTGAACTGAAACAGCAGCTTCTGAATTATCTATGCTATTCAGATATTTATAATTAGTGGCACGCACCTCTACTTCTGGTAACATGCCATCATTAACAACCTGAGCATAGAATTGGGCGCTAAGCCCAATAGCTAATAATACTAACAATAATTTTTTCATAATGCGTTGGTTTTAATTAATACTGTTACTCATTTCTGGGTACTAATGTAGATCGGAAATAAATTTCAGGCAATGACAAGGCTCAAGGGAACCAGTGATAGTTATCAATCATCATGCTGAAAATCGAGCCATGGGAAATCTAAATTGTAGAGGAAATGCCCACTTTACGTGCAGCCAAAAAAAAGGAACAGGAAGTTTTAATTTCCTGTTCCCTCTCAAATCAAAAATACCTTTTATAAATTCACAATACCTTTCGCTAATTTCAACTCAGATCATACTCTGATTCCGGTATCTGACAAGCTATAAAACCTATCTTTGATTTTAAAGGCCTTTCGGGTTTTTAATCTGAAGTGCCTTTCTTAATGTTTCATAGAATTTGATTCTTTAAATGAATGAATACTTCTCTCATTTAATACCCCAAACTTATAAGATAAAATAAAGCAAAACAATGACCAGGATCAATCGAAATATTGATTCTAATCAATTCGTTCAAATCACCTAATACAATACCCATTGATAGGCCTGGTTTAAAAGAACCAATCCGATAATAAACATCATAAAAAGGACAAACTGGAACCATTTAAAATCAATATTTTCGATCCATTTATTTGCAAATCCAGGAAAAGCAAACTGACTCACCCCTTTTAACAAACTAAACCATCCGAATAAGGTGATCAGAATCCGCCAGTCTTTTACCCACACATTGTGAAGCAAAATATTTAACAAGCCTATCAAAATACCCAGAATTGATAAAATGAGCATGAATGGCTCGTTTTTTGTAAAGGAGAACATCTGCTTTATTCTTTTAGGATAGAAAATGAAAAGAGCAAAAAACAATACAAAAAACCAACCCCAAAATTTGGCCAGAAAAAGAGCGTCAATCATAATCAATCAGTCAATTGGTGAATAACAAAAAGAGGCACCTTTGAATGAAAACTCAAAGCTTTTACTTTGGGTTTAAAAAATAGCCTTTCAAAAAAATTGTAGTGTCTTGCTATTATGGCAATCATATCAATTGTTCCCCTGCTTTGGATAAAACAATTTATACCATCCTCAAAATCATCCATCGTGAGGAAATGATAGGTATGGTCAACATTGATGAGGAAGGAATCCAGTATGTTCTTATTCTGATGCTGTATTTCATCCAATTCATCCTTATCCGTAAAATGGACAATTCTTAGCATTGCCCCCTGCATTTCTGCCAAGCTTAACAAAGGGGCTAAGTCTTTCAACTCATAATTGATTTGAAAGTCTGTTGGAAATACGATCTCTTTGGGTGGTTTAAAATCACTGTATTCAGGAACTGCGATTACATGACACGTATTTTTCATGATAACATCACTGGCATTGCTCCCGAGAAAAATTTCTTTTGCTCCGGTGGCTCCCTTAGTTCCCATAACAATCAATTCAACATCCTTTGTGTCAACTACTTCTTTCACCGCTAAACTTAAGAGGTTATAGTCGCTTAAGGCCTCAAATATATGTTTATCATTTTGAGGTATTTCTTTCAGAAGATTTTCTAATTCTTGTCTGGAGGCATCGTACATTTCGTCTTCCACCAATGTCAGATTTGAGATGTTCTGGTCTAAAAGCTCTTCGTTTGTGAGGTGTGGAATTCTAAACACATTCAATACGTAGAAAGTACATGGTACATTTGCAAATAACTTTGTAGCGTATCGAATGGCATTGACAGAATTTTTTGAAAAATCAGTGGGTAGTAGAATTTTCTTCATGATCAAATATTTAATGCTTTTAAGCTAAAATATTTGCCCTTATTTTACATTGACCTGCATCAATTTCCCCATTGATTTTAGTCAACATATTCTTTGTAAACCTTTATGATCAAGAATTTTAATTTCGTTTTTAAAGGTTTTGATTAGCTTTTCATCCTTAAAATCCGTCAAGGTCCTTGTCAGGGTTTCTTTGGCAATTCCCAAGAAACTTGCCAGATCCGACCTGCTTATATCAAGAGATCCCGGATGTCTTTTTTTCCTTTGTAAATGTAAAATTGCATCTGCCGTTCTGCATCTTACTGAGTCATAGGCCAAATGCATTAAATGGTCTTTTACATTCTCGAGGTCGGATGAGAGAAGGTCAATGAAATTCAATCCAAGTTTCGGATTTGATTTTATTAATTCCAATAATTCTTGTTTTCTAATTCTTATCAGGGTGGTATCTTTAATCGTTTCGGCATTTTCAAGATAAGGCCTGTTCTCGAGCAAGGAAGTGAAACCGAAAAAGCTATTGTCAGAAAATATTTCTGTTATCAACTCCTTACCTTCTTGATTCATTTTATACGTTTTCACTTTGCCTTTTAAAATGTAAAAAACATGATTACTGATATTGCCTTCACAATAGATAGTCGATCCAGTCTTGTATTCCAGCCTTCCTTTGTGTTGAAAGGCCTTTTCAATCTCATCAATACGCCATTTTTTTACTTCCTTGTCCTCTTTTGTTTTCTTGGAAGTCATTATATCCCGCCTCTTTAATCGGGAGGCAACTGCGCTTAATAATTCAGATTCTTCAAAAGGTTTGGTAATATAATCAGTAGCACCCAGGTCCATACCTCTTCGGATATCGTCGTGTTTGGTTTTTGCAGACATAAATATCAATGGAATTTTCTGTAAAGAAGCGCTTCTCATCATGATCTGTAAAACACCATACCCATCAAGTTCGGGCATTAAAATATCGCAAATGATTAGATCAGGATTAAAAAATTTTGCTTTTTCAATTCCAAATTTTCCATTCTCGGCAGTGATTACATCATAATTCGCCAGTTGTAAAATTTCAGCTGTATTCTCTCTTACGATTTTGTCATCTTCAATAATTAATATCCTTTTCTTCATGTTTTCCCTTTTTAAAAACAACATTCTAATTAGCTAGTCGCCAAAAACCTCATGAACCAACGGCAATTTTATAGAAACCGTAGTTCCTTTATGCTCAGCGCTCGATATACTTACCTGACCTTTTAACTTTTCCATATGCTTTTTCACAATATTCAAACCAATACCGGTTCCTTTGATATGCAAGGCATTTTTCGACCTGTAGAATCGGTCAAATATAAATTCCTGTGCATCTGCTGGAATTCCTATTCCCTCATCCTCAATGTCAATCTTTAAAAAACGGTCCCCTTGGATGCGAATCCGTATGACAGAATTCTTATCTGAGTATTTGATGGCATTGTATAATACGTTTCGAATAATAATATCTATTACCTTTTTATCATGAGAAACTTCAATGGCGTTGACACATGGTTCTAATGCTATTTTTTGGCCTTCTTTAAGCATCACACTGGCATCGTCTATTAGTTTGTTGACCAATGTACATATCTTAAAATCCGATACCTGGAATGAATAGGAGTCGCTTTCGGTTTTTTCAAGAAATAGAAAATCATCCAGAATACTATTCAATTGATTTACCAAGGTCTTAATTGTATGGGTATGTGAACGGATTTTTTCTTGTGCTCCAATTTCATTATACTTCTCAATAAGGCCTGCAGAAGTAAGAATACCACTTAAGGGTGTTTTGAACTCATGAGATGCCAATGACATAAACTTGGTTTGCATTACATTTAGCTCCTTTTCTTTTTCAAAGGCTGATTTTGCACTTTTCTCGGCACAAATTCTTTCTTTAATTTCTTCCTTTAATTTTTGATTGGAACGTTCCAGTTTGACAATTGCCTCACTCAATTCTCGTGTTCTTTGTACTACTTCTTTCTCAAGGTTTTTATTTTTATCCTTGATTCGTTGCTCCTTCTTCTTTCTGGAACTAATCTCAGATATCAACGCCTTGGCATAAAAACCTCCCTCATGTCGAAAATAATTCAGACCAATTTCTAGATCGAGAATAGTTCCGTTTTTATGCAGACCTTTAAATTCCCGGCCTTTGCCTTTTTTATATTTTTTTGGAAAATTAAGATAGTTATGAAAATGCTGGAGATGAGTCTCTCTCAAGTCTTCCGGTATCAAAAAGTCTATTTTCTGACCGATGAGTGCTTGTTTTTTATACCCAAAAATCTCTTCTAAGGCAGCGTTGATCATCACAATTCTACCCTCTTGATTTGTTATACAAATCCCTTCTAGCAGAGAATCAAAACAAATTCTATAAAAAACTTCATCACTTTTTACCATGAGCGTCGTTTTTAAAAAATTCGATAGATCAAGTTACGAAAAAAACGGAAAATTTTCGGATAAACAGCTAGTTAATTATCTATTACAGATTGATTCTAAATAAGTTACTATACTTATAAAGAACTTATTTCCTGGCCATTTTTGTAGGTAGTTTTATTCACCAGGCGACCGGCTTCATCATAGGTCTCATATTCACCACTAAGCCGACCATCTTTAAAATATCCCTTTCTTTTTAATTTTCCATTTTCATGAAAAATCTGGAAGGCACCATTTTCTTTTCCTTGAGAATAAGAACCTTTTCTCTTCAGTTGGCCATTTTCATGGTACATAAAAAATTCTCCTTCTTTCTGCCCATTTTCATAGGCTGTTTTTACGTACAAGGCCAAATCCTCATAAAAGTTCTCATAGGCGCCGGAAAGCAAATCGTTCGAATAGGTGGCGCTTTCTTTTAAGTCTCCATTTTCATAATACTTAAAGCTAACACCCTGTTTCAATCCATTTTTATAATTAACGATGGATTTGGTATTACCATTTTCGTAATACTTCTTCTGCTCTCCATCAAAATTGCCATGTAAATGATTGCCTTCAGCTTCCTTTTGACCATTTTTGTAGTACATCACTAAAGGTCCGTGGTATTTGCCTTCTTTGAAACTGGTCCTAATTGCCAATTGACCATTCTCGTAATATTCTTCGTACTGACCATCATATTTGTCGTCCTTAAAGCTGGTCTTCCTCTTTAATTGTCTGTTTTCGTAATACAGTTCATAAGGTCCTTCTTTAACTCCGGCCTTAACAGTATACTTTAGCTTAGGATGCACATAATTTTCATACACTTGCCCATCATACTGAACATCATTTGCATAAATCACAGTCCTTCCATGAACATTGCGTTCTTCTATCTCCGATATATGTACTTTTTCCTGAGCTTCTAACATTGTAACCCACAAAAACATAAGAAAAAGTACACCGATTTTTTCTTTCATTGCGTCAAGATTAATTTCACCAAACCGCTCAAAAATAAAAATTTAAACCGAATAATAAAATATGTGCCCTTGCCTACTTATTAATTGTTTTAAACAAAAATGATTGAAAATGAGCTATTTGCCCCTAAAAACACCCTTAAATTTATTTTTTTATCAAGCAGGTTTGAACCAATTCAAAGGCTGATTTTGAGATAATCACCCCTCCCATTAACAAAATAAGACCTGCAAATCCCTTGACTACCGAAGTCATTAGTTCTAATTCTGGCGCATGGGATGCTATCAAGGCTTCAAATGTTAAAAATAAGCCCATCATAAAAGTCATCCCTATCAAAGTTATAAATATCTGTTTCATCATTTTCCTTTTAAATTAACTATACATCAAATTTAAAAGGATCTATTCGATATGTATGCGACATCTTATGTCTGAACTTCAGGACAATAGCTTTTCAAAACACAAACTGTTCTCTATACCAAAATACTGACCGTAATTAATGATTCTGTGATACCCTTTCCTTTCATAGAGTACAATGGCCTCAGGTTGTTTCTTTCCTGTCTCTAAACGACACTTTTTATAAGCAAGTTCAAATGCCCATTTTTCCAGTTCAGCAAGAATTTCTCCAGCTACACCCTTGGTTCGTGCATTGAGCTTTACATACATTCTTTTGATCTCCACACTGTCCTGCGTTAACTCTTTTAGAGCGCCGCAACCAATGGCTTCATTGTTTTTATAGGCAACTACGGTATAATTCAAATCAACAATTGAATTGAATTGATGGTAAAATTCATGATCGTCCCCATCCCTGATCGCCAGCTCAGCATCTAACAAATTCACTAATTTTTTAAAGTCTTGGTTATCTGAGTTCGTTCTAATTAAACGTATCATATTTAAAGTAAGGTTCTATAGTTAACTATCAATACCAATTTTATAAACTTCAAGCGCCCTTTTTCTTGCTATCTTATGATCAACCATGGGTTCAGGATAGTCAGAGGTTCCAATTTCAGCTATCCATTTCCGCACATACTGTTGCTCCTTATCAAATTTTTTCGCCTGTTCATATGGATTAAATATCCTAAAATAAGGAGCAGCATCACAACCCGTTCCCGCTGCCCATTGCCAATTTCCATTGTTTGAAGACAATTCATAATCCATGAGTTTTGAGGCAAAATATGCCTCGCCCCATCGCCAGTCGATGAGCAAATGTTTGCATAAAAATCCAGCGGTAATCATTCGAACCCTATTGTGCATATAGCCCGTACTGTTTAACTCTCTCATCCCGGCATCCACCATCGGAAATCCCGTGAGTCCATGCTTCCATTTCTCAAATTCTTCCTTGTTGTTTCTCCAAACAATACCGTTGTATTTTGATTTGAAATTCTCAAAAACTACTTTTGGGTAATGATCCAGAATTTGCATAAAAAACTCCCTCCAAATCAATTCACTCAATAGCGTATCACTTACAGTTAAAATATGTGCTGTCAACCTTCTTATACTAAGCGTTCCGAATCGCAAATGAGGTCCAAGGTTAGAGCCTCCCTCTTTTGCGGGGAAATTACGCTCATTTTCATAATCAGCTATCACAGAAGGATCATAGGGTTTAACTTCTAACTCACTCCTTTCAAAACCCAAAGAGCTCATACTTGGGAAATCCGTTTGTGTTTTTTTGAATTTAGAATAATCCGGTGTCTCAAAATTATGGTTCGAAAGATACCTTTTCAACCATTTGTTCTTGTAGGGTGTAAACATATGGTAAGGTTTCCCATCATCTTTTAAAATTTCCCCTCCCTCAAATATTACCTGATCTTTGAAATGCTTCAATTCTATGGAATGATTTTTTAGCAAACTCTCTATACTACGATCTCTTTCTTTAGCATATGGTTCATAATCTCTATTGATATAAACCGCTTGAAATTCTATCTTTCCCAGTAATTCCTTCCAAACATCAATCGGATTTCCCTTAAAAATATGAAGACCACTTCCATACTTTTTTAAAAGATCATTTATATAGAAAAGCTGCTTATAAATAAATGAAATCCTGGGGTCATTAGAGGATAATTCTTTGACAATCTGTTCATCAAAGATGAAAACTGGTAAAACAGTATCATATTCTTCCAAGGCTCTTTGCAGTCCTGTATTGTCATCTAATCTAAGATCCCTTCTAAACCAAAATATTGCTGTGCTCATACCTTCTTAATTCATATCTAGTCTAATGGAGAAGCAATTTTCTTTAACATTCCATTAAAAATTAATCCGTGAAAAGGGTATACAGCATACCAGTACAAACGCCCTGGCAGACCCACGGGCCTGAAGGTGGCTGTTTGAACCACAACCTCATCTTTAACTCTAAATTCCAACCAGGCCTCTCCGGGCAATTTCATCTCTGCAAATAACAACAACCTGCCTTCCTTTTTATTGGCATAGAGTACCCTCCAAAAATCAACGGCATCACCGGAATGCAATTCTACTTCGCTGGTTCTTCCTCTTCTTAATCCTACACCACCAAACATATTATCAAGAAACCCTCTTGTTTCCCATAACCAATTTCCATAATACCAGCCATTTTTTCCACCAATTCTCCAAATTCGGTCTACAGCAGCATCAAAATTGTCAAATTTCATTTCACGTTGATCCTTAAAGCATCCAAATGAAGGAACATTTATAAAATCAGATATTTCCATTTCCATGGTACCGCTGCTCATCGCATCTTTCCAGCTGGACACAATTTCGTTGCTTTCAATTTTATTAAATGCCCTTTGTAAGGCTTCCCGATATGAAATGGGTTCTATTCCCAAAATTTCGGCCCAGTCATTATTTCTGCAAATCACCTCAATCTTCATGCTATTGACCAATGCAATGGCGAGATTATAGGATGTTGAAGTGACAAAATACAGCCAGTAGGAAGACAGTCTGGGTGTCATCACAGGAACGATATATATGTTTCGTTTTAGATTTCTAACATTGGCAAATTCAAGTAACATTTCCTTGTAACTTAATATATCCGGACCTCCAATATCGAAATCTTTATCAAACCCTTTTTCATTGAACAAGGTTTTTACCAAAAATTTGATGACATCGGTAACACCAATAGGCTGACATCTTGTTTGCAACCATTTCGGTGTGATCATCAACGGTAATTTTTCAACCAGGTCTCTGATTATTTCAAAGGAGGCACTTCCTGACCCAATTATTATACCTGCCCGTAACGTCGTCAATTTGTAATTCCCTCTGGATAATTCCTCTTCCACATTCTTTCGGGAAGACAGGTGTTTCGACAAGCCCTCTGCGTTTATAATTCCGCTTAAATAAACTACATGTTTTACATTGGTAGCATTCATGGCTTCCTTAAAATTCAAAGCAGAATCATGTTCAAGTTTTTCATAATCCTTGGAAGATGACATAGAATGAACCAGATAATAAGCCCCGTCAATATCCTTAGGAATATTTTTCATGGTACTTTTATCTAATAGGTCGAGCTCTATAATTTCTATTTTCGATTTCAGCGACTCCGGAGGATTAAACCTTCTCAAATCGCGAACACAACAAACTACCTCATGTCCATTATCCACCAAAACCGGTAACAATCTCTTTCCAATATATCCTGTGGCACCTGTAAGAAGTATTCTCATATACGAATCAATTATTTCTCTTTTTTCATATCCTTTAGCAAGTCACGTATTTCCAACAGCACTTCTAAAGATTCGTCTTTCATTTCCTGTTTAGACCCAGTTGAAGGCTTTCGAACAAGCAGTTCTCTTTGCTCCAACACTTTTTCTTTAAACTTTTCAGCTTGGTTAATGCCTATCAATTTCATATCGCTTCCATGAGGGTTGCTACTCCCGGCTGTTTCAATTTTCAGAATTTTAAGGTCAAGGGAATTCAAAATAGGGTTCTGAAGAAAGGTAAGGTCCTGTATATTTTCTAGCGGGATGGTTTTCTCTACTTTAAAAAATGCCCCCTTGCTAAAGACCAAATGATGTTCAGTAAGTTTACACTTTAAGTTCTCATAATACTTTGCACTGTAATATTGTCCAAAACCTAATAACCATATAATCAATAATGGAATTCCAATGAGAGAGACCAATAAAAAAAAACCTACAACCAGCAAAATATAAGTTTTGATCTTTAGACTGAATACGGCCTTTTCAATAATCTTCTGTTCTTCCATTTACTTGTTCGATAAACGATTAGTTTTCTATAAAAATAATGAATTAATCGCTAAAATTAATGAAGAATACCTGGCATTCCCTTTCAAATTTTTTTACCCTGACTCGAAGGTGCCTCCAATACCTTAAAAAAATTATCTTTGTTACAAGTCACATTTTTAAGCCACCACATTTTATGAAGAATTTATACTTTATTTTTTTACTACTGATGCTGGGCTGCGCTCCTTCTGAACAAGAAACTTCAAGAAATAACGAGCTTCAGCGATGGAAAGAACAGGCGAATAATGTAGAGATCATAAGGGATGATTATGGAGTTCCTCATATTTATGGAAAAACAGATGCCGATGCCGTTTTTGGATTATTATACGCCCAGTGTGAAGATGATTTTAACAGGGTTGAACAAAACTATATTTGGGCCACCGGTCGTCTGGCAGAAGTTGAAGGCGCATCAGCGCTGTATAGCGATCTAAGGGCTCATTTATATATGACACCTGAAGAAGCCATCCAAAATTTCGAACAAAGTCCTGAATGGTTACAGAAGTTATGCGTTGGCTTTGCCGATGGTATCAATTACTATTTGGCCTCTCACCCTGAAGTTACACCTAAACTGATTAAACGTTTTGAGCCTTGGATGCCCTTTTATTTTAGTGAAGGTTCCATTGGTGGTGATATTGAAAGAGTATCTACAAAAAAGATTCAAACCTTTTATGATGTTTCTCCTGAAAAAGGAATTGCCAGTGTTCACGATGGCAAATTAGGTCTTACATACGGCGACCTTCAAGGTTCCAACGGGATCGCGATTTCGGGAAAACATACTGCCTCAAAAAATGCCATGTTATTGATCAATCCTCATACCTCTTTCTTTTTCCGAGGTGAAGTGCACGTTGTAAGTGAAGAAGGACTTAATGCCTATGGAGCCGTAACCTGGGGACAGTTTTTTATCTATCAAGGGTTCAACGAAGCCACCGGCTGGATGCATACCTCAACCGGAACCGATATCATCGATGAATTTGAGGAAACCATCATTGATACCAAGAAAGGAATAAAATATATTTATGGGGATGAAAAAAGAACATTGGAAGAACTCCCAATTAGCCTGAAATACCTTTCAGAAAACGGTATAGAAGAGAGAGATTTTATCGGCTACAGATCGCATCATGGTCCAATAACTCATTCCAATGAAGATAAATGGGTCGCTACCGCACTCATGTGGAAACCAATAAAAGCATTACAGCAATCGTTTATTCGAACCAAGCAAAAAAATCATGCGGGTTTCAAAGAAATGATGAATTTGAGAACCAATTCATCCAACAATACAGTGTTTGCGGACAAAGAAGGAAACATAGCCTATTATCATGGAAATTTTATTCCCAAGAGAAACGCCGAATTAGACTACACACAACCTGTTGATGGCAGTAATCCAGATACTGACTGGAAGGGTCTTCATGAAGTTGATGAAAATATTCTGGTCGTCAATCCAGAGAACGGATGGATTCAAAACTGCAATTCTACGCCATTTACTTCAGCCGGGATCTATAGTCCAAAACCTGAAAATTACCCCCGATATATGTCTTCTTTCCCTGAAAATTATCGAGGCATTCATGCAATTGAACTTCTGAAAAAAGCAAATGACCTTACTTTGGACAAGTTAATCGATCTGGCCTATGATCCGTATTTACCGGGTGCTGAAATTTTAATCAAAGGACTTCTAGAAGCATCGAAATCTATGAAAGAATTAAATCAAAATCAAAAAAAGGCATTGAATGAATTGGAAAAATGGGACTTTAAGGTTCGTGTAAATTCAATACCGATGCTTTTAACTCAATATTATTTAAACACCTATATAGGATCAGAAAATATTCGTAAAAAAAGAAGGGGGTTTATCAATATGGTAAACTATATGGCGAATGAATCTTCCTATGAAGAACGAATGACGGTGTTTTTCAAGGCTGTTGATCAACTAGAATCTGATTTCGGTTCCTTGGAAACACCCTGGGGAGAATACAACAGATATCAAAGAATTAATGGTGATATCATCCAAAAATTCAATGATAGTCTTCCAAGTAAACCAATTGGTATGGCCAGCGGCTATTGGGGAGCCCTTGCTTCTTTCGGCACAAGGCACGGAGAAAACACCAAACGAGTTTATGGAGTTGGAGGAAATAGTTTTGTAGCGGTAGTTGAATTCGGAGACAAAGTGACGGCCCGGAGTTTATTGGCAGGAGGGCAAAGTGGCAACCCGAAGTCCAAACATTTTGACGATCAGGTAGAAGCCTATGCAGAAGGAAAGTTTAAAAACGTGGCCTATTACAGGGAGGATGTTATCAAAAGGGCTGTATCAACATATCGCCCCGGAGAATTAAAGGACACATCAAACCATTGAAAAAAGTAGCAATCCTATACCAGGCTCATCCGGCTCCATCTCAGGACGGCGTTATAAAACCCATGAAAAAAGGTGGGTATTCTGATAGTGGTGCTGATCTTGCTGTGGCATTAAAAAATGACTATTTGGTTATCACTCCTAAAGATACTCCCAACGAACAGAATGATCTAGACTGGGTATTTCCGGATACGGAACAAGGAATTCAACATGCCCTCGATCTTGGTGCACAAGTACTTTGGCTTAACACAGTGCTCTATCGTAGCCATCCAATCATTAAATTTGTTGGTAAAGGACTGGAAGTAGTGGGTCAGAAATCCGATATGGTGGATACATTTGATAACAAATGGACAACTAACCAGCTGTTAAAAAAGCATCGCATACCCATACCAAAAGCAGTAATGATCGATAAAGCTACGATGGATCTGAATCAATTGGAGTTTTCTTTTCCTGTGGTATTAAAACCGATTCGGGGAAGAGGAAGTCAAGGTGTACAAGTAATTGAAAGCGCCTCTCATCTGGAGTCAAGTCTGGAGAAGATGTTCAATGCCGAATTGTACGGATCCAAAGTGTATATCGAACCTTTTTTATCAGGAAACGAGATTACTGTTACTGTGATGCCTCCCGGCACATACTTTCTAAAAGAAAAGACCCTTGAGTACAGTGAACCATGGTGCCTTCCTCCCATTCACCGTTATAATCATAAAAATGGTATAGCTCCTTACAGCGGCGAAGTTCCGGTTGTGCTAAACTCCCGGGTTCTAACCCCTTCGGAGATTAGTAGCCATAAAATTCAGAAGGTGATGAATCATTGTATAACAGCGGCAACCCTGCTAAAAGTGACTGCTCCCATTAGAATTGATTGCCGCGCTGACCATAATGAACTATATTATTTATTTGATCTCAATCTTAAACCCAATATGACCGGTAACATCCGAAAAGAAAGGACAGATCAGAATAGTTTGAGCTCCATCGCTGCAGCTGCATTTGGCTGGTCCTATACAGAATTTACCATAAATATTTTGGAACAAAAATGGGCCCTGTAATTCACTAAAATTTGTTACTCCCAGTCTTCTTTGTCAAGTATAAATAATTCGCTTAACTCTGTCTCAAAAATACTGGCAAGTTTAAGAGCCAGGACTGTGGAAGGCACATACTTGCCTAACTCCATTGCATTAATGGTTTGTCTGCTCACCTTTGCCAAAGCAGCCAATTCTGCCTGAGTGATGTTTTTTTTGGCCCTCGCTACTTTTATATTATTCTTCATAACTCAAGGATTTATTCAGAGCTCTTACCTGCCAGTTGAATCTGATCATAAAGAAAAGTAATATGGTAAACATGTTGGCGATCATCACCCAAAGAAAGGAAATTCCATAAACAAATAAAATAGAGAATACTAGTACGGCATAATTAACGTACGTGGCCCAAACCAGTGAATCAAGGCGAATTTTCTCGATTAATTCATCCTCTTGTTTCTCTTTAGAAAACGCCGCCATTAAAAAACAAATAATAAGTGCAAGTCCTATCAATTCATTGAGTATGTTATTCTCAGTCATTCCAAAAGTGAATTTATCACCAAAAATTTCGTCAACGAAAATTGCAGGAACTCTCAGATCTAAAAAATCAGGCTCTATGTCTAAATGAATCACATAAATGCCAGCGATCAATAATGGAATCAGTAAAGCCATGCCAATGTGCTTATACCGATGCGGAAATAAATAATTTAGTTTCATAATTTGCTATTTAGACTTCAAATGTAAAAAATATTTATCATAATGTAAAATAAACTTTACATTATGTATGATAAATTTTACTTTATCGGTCAAGTATTCTAAATCTACTCTTAAAAATTCATTGGCTATTTCTTAACTTTGCGCTTCAAAATATCCACTGTTATGCAAAAAAGAATCCTTTTTTTTATAAGTATATTCGTTCTAAATGCCTGCAGCACTGTGCCTATCACAGAGAGAAAAAGAGTCAATATTGTAGAAGATTCAGAAATATTACCCGCCAGTTTTGCTCAATATGACACCTTTCTTAAGGAGCATAAACTTTCAACGAATGCCAGCCAGACCAGACAAATAAAAGAAATTGGTGGAAGGATATCAAAATCGGTTGATCGTTTTATGAGAGCCAATGGAATGACTGAAGAAGCAAATAATTATAAATGGGAGTTCAATCTCGTTGAAGATGATCAAATGAATGCCTGGTGTTTACCGGGTGGTAAGGTTGTATTTTACACTGGAATTTTACCCATATGTGGCAACGAAGATGGTATAGCGGCTGTAATGGGCCACGAAATTGCACATGCTTTCGCAAAGCATGGACAGGAAAGAATGACAAGTTCTTATGGACAGCAATTAGGTGGTATGGCAGTTGCCCTGGGAACTTCAGGTCAAAATTATGAGACGCAAGTTCTTTGGAACAGTATTTACGGTATCAGTTCACAGGTTGGAATGCTGGCCTATAGCAGAACCCACGAAACAGAAGCCGATAAACTTGGAATGGTATTTATGATCATGGCAGGGTATGATCCAGAAGAGGCTATTGATGTTTGGAAGCGTATGAAAGCGGACTCAAAAGGTCAGGCCCCTCCCGAATTTTTGAGCACCCACCCTTCTCATGATACCAGAATTAGTGATCTACAAAAATACTTACCTGTCGCAAGAATGAACGCACGGGACTATGGCATTGAAAACTAAATACTGGGCACAAAAGTAATTTACATCAACACTCCGTTTTTTGGAGAAATGGCAGCAGGTAATTCTTTTTCACCCAGCATTTCTCTCAGATCAATCTCAATGGTCCTGCATAATGATAACATCGGAATGTCATTGGCCATTCCCTGAAAGGGGTTCTCTGAATAATCTGCCACTACCTCCATCATCACATAAATCCAACCAATCAACACTGTAATCGGTACAGATAACCAGACTCCATAATTAGCGATTTTCATCAACTCAGGAATCATACTAAAAGGAAGAAGGATAATAAATATCCCAACAAAATAACGACTCATATTGGCATATTGTCTGGGCAGTGGGAACTTCTTTATTCTTTCATTCTTTCCCTGCAAGGTGTAAAAATTCTTTAATAGCCTGGTCAACTCCATGTGTCTGAAGTCATCGATAAGTCTCTGCTCTCTTAATTGCTTCAGGTCTCTTGATTGCTGGTTAATGATTTGAGTTGCGGTGTTGACATATTCAAGCAACTCATCATGCTCTTCATTGGGTAAAAATTGTTTTAATTCTAACCTTGTCACCTCATCATCGACCAATCCTACACCAAATTTTTTTTGATACATTTTTGCCGTTTTTGTCATCAAACCTCCCTGGCTAATGTGTTCCCATGGTGTCGCCACCAATAACTGACTTCGATGAGCGTATAACCATGCTATATGCCGATACACCAACCTTTTTTTTATTCGCTTGATTTCTGCCGGACTTTCGAGAGAATCTGTAAATTGATTTGTAATAAAACCATCGATCATCATACCCCAGGAGCGACTGTCGTTTACAATACCTCCCCATATTTTTCTCGCTTCCCACATTCTGTCATAGGCCTGGTTGTTCTTAAATCCCACATAAAATGCTACCGCCGTACCTACGACTGAAACCGGCAACCACGGAATATGAATATTGAAAATATCATAGTAGTAAAGGCCGGCAATAGATCCCATAACAAGAAATAACCAGGCTAAATGATGCATGGTCCAGCTTATGATGCTTTTTAGACTTATTCCTTTGGTGATGATCATGCTATTGGTTTTATGTTAAAAAAGAAACTTCAGGTATTCTTTTTAAAAATAGACAAAATCCAGACAACGGAATTCCTAAAGCATGCTTCATTTCTTACTAAAAAATCAAAAAACGGAAACCTGCATCCATGGATCGGATAAAATTCAATCTGCCCTATTGAATAGTTTGCACGCCTGAGAATGGCATGACAAAAAATACTGGTATTTATTTTACTCTTTTAAATCTGAATAATTTCAATATCCAGTTTGGCAAAGGATGATTTCCTCTTTTTCTAAAGTCGATGTACCAACCCAGTTTTTTAATCAAGGGAATTTTGTGCGTTTCCACGAATTCGATTAAAGTCCCTTCCGGTGCCTGAATATAAGCAAAATTCCCTGCAGCGTCTCCCATATCAAACGTATCCATTGCTCTGGCACTATCTACTGTAAAAGGATGCCCAAAATTCAATGCTTTTTCTCTTAAGGCATCCATGTCATTCATATCGTAGCAAAGGTGAATAAATCCGGGGTCCCCCCAGATCCTACCTTCATAAATACTCTTTGGAGTCCCATTGAGTACTTGAACCAGTTCTATCTCTGATTTCCCAAATAAGGTGCTGAAGGCGCCATTTTTAACATCTGAATGTTGTAGTAACACTCTTCTAAACTCCTGATTTCCTCCCGGAATTTCTGAAAAATCTTCAAAAACTCCTGTTTCGTCATAAGCAATTTGATCAAATCCCAGAATATCTCTATAAACGGCAAGGCTCGAATCGATGTCTGCCACTCCAATGATGGTTCCAAATACACCTCCATTTACTGAAGTCTCTTTACTAAATACTACCGGGTGTTCTTTGACCTCCCAAAGATTATCATATGGATCCTTTAAAAAAAAGTGTTTGTCTCCACCAGGAGCAGTTCTAATTTCACCCAACAAATTCAATCCAGACTCTTTATAAGTATGATAGGCTTTATCAACATTATCCGTTTTTAAAACACCAATATTAATTCCAAAATCTCCTAAAACAATAGGTATAGCTATTGGACTGGGTTTTTTGTCGGTATGTTGCCAGATTTCAAAACCTCCGCCCCCTTCCATATTCAAGGCTAGAATTGCATGTCTTGCTCTTGGCTTTCCATCTGTATGAGCAAGCATTAATTTGGCTTCTGCTTCTTCATCAAACATCAAAATATCCATCGAAAAATGTTTTCGATACCATTTCCAAGCCTCATGCACATCTTCGACGCCAACTCCTAATTGCTGTATTCCGTTTATTTTCATGACAATTTTTCTATTATTTTATACTACAAGGGTTGAACTTTGGTTGAAAGATAATAAAACAATCTTGGTAAAAACCTTCTTATCTGAACCATTAGTAATTCACTCCCTCCAATAAGTATTTCTTTCCTTTCTTTTCCCAACGAATTTACGATAGTCCGGCCCGCCTTTTCAGCGCTCATACCCTTGTTTTGGCCGTCATCCATTTTATGATAGGCTTTTCCTTGACTATCAAGGGCATTCATAGAGATATTGGTTTTAACCCTACCCGGAATAAGCATCGAAATCAAAATATTATGAGCTACATTTTCGGCTCTCAGACTTTCAAAATAACCATGTAAAGCATGCTTTGAAGCTGCATAGGACGAACGGTAAGGAAAACCAAATTTTCCAACGATACTGCTGGTAACTCCAATTTGACCTCCTCCGTTACCAATCATAATAGGTAAAACCATCTTTGAAAGTTCAATGGTTCCAAAAAAATTAACCTCAAAAATCTTCCTTTCGACTGCGATATCGGTATCAATCGCATAAGATCGCTGACTGATTCCCCCAAAGTGATAAAGACCGTCAATTGTTTTGTTAAAGGCCTGCGCCTTTTTTACAGCGGCAACTATGGATTCCGAATTCCCTAAATCAAGCGGAATCACTTCTGCTGAACTTCCATTGTGTTCACAAATACCTCTTACTTCTTCAAGTGCATCTTTATTTCTGGAAGAAAGTATTAAATGACATTTTTTATATGAAAATTCAATGGCCACTGCCCTTCCTATACCCGAAGAGGCACCTGTAATCCATAATGTTTTCCCATTGAATTTCATTTGAAGCTCTGTTTTCGATTTTGGCGAAGATACCTTTATTATCTCTTAGGTTCAAAAAGATTTACATCTGGCATTTTTATTAAAAACCTTATAAAATCTATCTAGTTGACATATATGCCTCCTAATCAATATGCGATTATTCCAGTACAGAATCAAAAAAATAAAAAACCCTTAATTCAACTAAGAATTAAGGGTTTAAAGTGGTACCTCCAGGAATCGAACCAGGGACACATGGATTTTCAGTCCATTGCTCTACCAACTGAGCTAAGGTACCATCCGTTAAATCGGGTGCAAATATAAATTTATT
>NZ_JBPCUJ010000104.1:0-43760 GCF_051011215.1 Lutimonas sp. | reverse complement strand
AGAGAAAAGATTACTTTGTCCTTCACCAAAAGTAGCTACCTATGATTTAAAACCAGAGATGAGTGCTTTTGACATTCGTGATGCCATCCTCCCAGAATTAAAAGCAGGAGAAGCAGATTTTATATGTCTGAATTTTGCCAATACTGATATGGTGGGCCATACAGGTGTTATGGAAGCAGCAATGAAAGCGGCAGAAGCAGTTGATTCTTGTTTAAAAGATGTAGTTACCGCGGCCTTAGAAAACAATTATTCGAGCATTGTAATTGCCGATCATGGGAACAGCGAAAAAATGATTAATGAAGATGGATCGCCAAATACAGCGCATACCACGTATCCGGTTCCGTTGATTTTGGTTGAAAAGAACAAAGAACACAACATCAAAAACGGGGTTCTTGGAGATATCGCTCCTACAGTTTTGGATCTTTTGAATGTTGACAAGCCTGCTTCAATGACTCGTGATTCCCTGCTGGACTAGGAATACAGCGAATCATCGTCTCAGTAAAACACGAAAAAGAAGAATTTTTCGTTATATAATATGTTAAAATTCTATTATTGAATAGCATTTCTTGATTAAAGAAGCTATTATGAGTAGATTTGAAAAAATATCTAGATGAAAATGTTACCTAAAAATTCTCTCTTGATTGCTGTCGATTTTGATGGCACAATTGTAGAAGATGCCTATCCTAAAGTTGGAACTGCAAAAATTTTTGCTTTTGATACTTTATTGGAGTTACAGCAAAAAGGGCATCGTTTGATTTTATGGACCTATCGATATGGAGACAGGCTGCAGGATGCTGTAGATTTTTGCAGCAAAAACGGACTTGAGTTTTATGCTGTTAATAAAAGTTATCCTGAAGAAAAATTCGATGGTAGTATCAGTCGTAAAGTGAATGCTGATGTTTTTATTGATGATAGAAATGTAGGCGGTTTACTTGGCTGGGGGGAGATTTACCAACAGCTTTTAAAGACAGAAAAACCAAAAGAACACAAATCGAAGAAAGGTCTATTTGGTTTTTTTAAAAGCTAGAAAGGAATCATTGGCCGGTTCGATCTGTTTTTTATAACAGCTACAAACAAAAGATTATAATCCTCAACATCTATTAAAATGAATTCAACAGAAGCCTTTCGTATTTTTGAAAAGAGTATTGATGATTACCACATAGATGATCACATCGAAACACCTTTGAACAATCCATTTGAAAAAGACGATATCTATCATCTTTTCTATCATAAGAATTGGATAGATACGGTCCAATGGCATCTCGAAGATATTATCCGTGATCCTGAAATTGAGGCCATTGAAGCTCTCAGGATTAAAAGACAAATTGATGCCTCAAACCAGGTCAGAACAGATATGGTTGAATATATAGACAGTTACTTTTTGGATGAATTTAAAGATATTCTGGTTAAAGAGAATGCCAAAATCAATACTGAAAGTCCTGCCTGGGCCTTTGATCGACTGTCCATACTAGCTTTGAAAATTTATCATATGCGGGAAGAAGCTAACAGAGAAGATGCTTCTGAAGATCATAAGAGTTCCTGTAAATCGAAACTTGAGGTGCTTATGGAACAGCGTGAAGATCTTTGCACCGCCATTGACGAATTGCTAATAGATTTTAAAAAGGGTGACAAATACATGAAGGTTTATAAGCAGATGAAAATGTACAACGATGCTAATTTAAATCCTGTACTTCGTGCAAGAAAATGAAAAAAAACATCCTAAACACTTATTGATCATTCGACTTTCTGCTTTGGGAGATGTAGCGATGACGGTTCCCATTATTCTGGCCTTACGCCAACAGTACCCAACCTTAAAAATTACTGTTGTTTCAAAAGCTTTTCAAAGTTCTATTTTTAAAGATATTCCAGAAGTGAATTTTTTTCCCGTTGATTTCGACGAATATAAAAATGGTGTTTTTGGTTTGAATGAATTATACAAAGATTTGTCAAAATTTGGTATCGATGCTTATGCAGATCTTCATAACGTTCTGCGAACGAAAGTGATCAATTTATTTTTCAAACTGGATACGATAAACACCGCTGCTATCTCCAAAGGAAGGTCGGAAAGAAAGGAGCTGACAGCTCTCAAAGAAAAACAGATCAGCCCTATTAAATCTATTTTTGAACGGCATGCTGACGTTTGTAAAAAATTGAATCTTCCTATTGATCTTTCTACGATCAACATGCTTGATAAACAAGCCTTATCCAAAAAAACAAAACAACTCACAGGTGAAAAAAAATCATACTGGATAGGAGTCGCTCCTTTTGCTGCATATAGGACGAAAGTGTATGACCTCGAATCAATGAAGCAGGTAATTAAATCATTAGTCAAAGCAGATAGAAAGGTGTTGTTATTTGGAGGAGGGAAAACAGAAATTGACAAACTTGAAATACTAGCTGCTGATTCAGACAATAGTATCAACATGGCCGGTAAGCTATCTTTTGATGAAGAATTGGCCTTGATTAGCAATCTTGATCTTATGCTGAGTATGGATTCCGGGAATGGACATCTTGCTTCAATGTATGGCGTACCTGTCATAACGATGTGGGGAAATACGCATCCTTATGCAGGATTTGTTCCTTTCAGACAACCCCTTGAAAACAGCCTGATTCCGGACCTTACTAAATTCCCATTTATTCCTACTTCCGTTTATGGAAATAAGGTAATTCCTGGCTATGAAGATTGTATGAAGACAATTCCACCTGCCTCTGTTATCAGCAAAATAAATTCCGTTTTAAGCAATTTATAAATCTTGATATTGAAGGTTTGAATCGCTTTGGTTCAATCTCTTTTTACAGTATCTTTGCCACATTAATAATTAGTCATGATAGTAGTAAAGTCTCGTGAAGAGATAGAATTGATCAGACAAAGCGCGCTTATCGTTTCAAAAACTTTAGGGGAAATCGCAAAAGTCATCAAACCTGGAATAAGTACCTTAGAACTGGATAAAATTGCTGAAGAGTGCATTAGAGATCATGGTGCAGAACCTGGGTTTTTAGGTCTTTATGATTTTCCAAATACCCTATGCATGAGTCCAAACGAACAGGTGGTGCATGGAATTCCAAATAGCGACCCTTTGCAGGAAGGCGATATCATATCTGTCGATTGCGGAGCACTCAAAAATGGTTTTTATGGGGATCATGCCTTTACTTTTGCTGTGGGGGAAATCGCTCCTGAAACAAAGAAACTACTTGATGTAACGAAAGAAAGTCTCTATGTTGGCATCCGTCAATTCAGAGTTGGTCAAAGAGTGGGAGACGTTGGTCATGCGATTCAAAAATTTACTGAGAATCACGGCTATGGAGTTGTAAGAGAATTAGTGGGACATGGCTTAGGTCGTGAGATGCACGAAGATCCTGAAATGCCAAACTATGGAAGGCGCGGGAGAGGTAAAAAATTTGTTGAAGGAATGGTTGTTGCCATAGAGCCTATGATCAATCTAGGAACACAACGAATCAAGCAATTCAGCGATGGATGGACCATCAAAACAGCCGATGAAAAGCCCAGTGCACATTTCGAACACAATGTTGCCATTGTAAACGGGAAACCTGAGTTATTATCTACCTTCAAATATGTGAACGAAGCCTTGGGCATTGTGACTGATGAGGAGGATGAATTTAGAGCGCTATAAGACTTGGTAAAATGAAGTTATTCAAACTTGCACTGAATACAATTCCAAGGCCCTATCTGATAAAAATGAGTTATCTCGCAACCCCGTTCTTATCAGTTTGGTTAAAAGGAGATACCTATACGGATCCAATTGACGGCAAAAGCTTTAAGCGATTTTTACCTTATGGATATGGAGAACAAAGACCCAATGTTTTATCTCCAAGCACGCTTTCATTAGAGCGTCATCGTTTGATGTGGCTATACCTCAAAAATGATAGTTCTTTTTTTGACAAGCCTTTAAAAGTGCTGCATATGGCACCTGAACAATGCTTTTTATCGCGGTTCAAAAAAATGAAAAACCTCGATTACACAACAGCCGATTTATACTCGCCGATTGTTGATGTAAAAGCGGACATTCTTGAACTTCCGTTTGAGGACAATCTGTTTGATGTTGTTTTTTGCAATCATGTGTTAGAGCATATTGAAGATGACCACAAGGCAATGTCAGAACTATATCGCGTGATGAAACCAGGTGGAATGGGTATTTTCCAAGTCCCTCAAGAGCTTTCCAGAAAGACTACCTACGAAGATCCAAGTATCACCACTCCTGATGAAAAAGCCAAACACTTTGGTCAATATGACCATGTTAGAGTTTATGGCCAAGACTATTTTAACCGACTCAGAAAGGTTGGTTTTGAAGTAGAAGAAGTCGATTATTCCAAAAAATTAAGCCCGAATTTAATCGAAAAATACCGCCTGGCCACAGGTGAAATTCTACCTGTTTGTTTTAAATAGTGATCGGTTTACTGCTGTTATGATCAAGTGATGGATCGACTGAAGCCAAGCTTGTACTGAGGTGAAGGTTTCACTGATGTCAGAAAGTAATGAATAGTAAACAGCTCTCTATTATGTGTCTAAGAAACCAGAATCATCGCAGTTATTATGCTGCTAAATCTCCTTGAGATTATCTGAGATGATCCAGCCCATTTTCCCATCGGCAATTTTAATTTTCTTCCAATTATCCAAGGTTTCCAGAATTAAAACCTTGGTTCCTTCATGAAGTTCAAAATAAACCTCACTGGAAGTAGTAGGAGCATTTTTCACCTGTGCGGCCGGAGAAAAGATGATCGCTTCTATATTATTATCTATGTAATGCTTATTTCTGTATGCAAAAAACAAACTGGTTGTTACAAATATAACCGCCAGAATACTTGTAATAAAGTAGATCCTCTTTTTCGCTGTGCTGTAAGAAAAATGATACATCAAAAACAACAAGGCAAATATAAATGCCAGACTAACCGCTATTTTTGACCATGTCTCATAGGTAAATCTCAGGATAACAGCCTCCATAAAATTCTCCCATAAACTGTTGGGTATGGGTTCTATATTATCGAGAATCATTCTATTGGCAAATTCCAAATTAACCTTAATATCCTGATCATTCGGATCCAATTTCAAAGCTTTTTCATAATAGTAAACCGCAGGTGCCACCTGGTTTGTTCTATAATAAATATTTGCCATGTTGAAATAAAGTGACGCTGATTCCAACTCCAATTTCTCAATCTGTTGATACTGATCCAAAGCCTCAATGTACTTTTCCTGCTGATACAGTTTATTCGCAGCAGTAAATAAACTATCTGCACTCTGAGCTCTCATCAAAGACACTGAAAAAAACAGTGCAGTCAGAAAAATGGTATGTTTAAAAAACGTCAACATTGTTTAAATCATTTACAGCTATAATTGTTTGTCAATTTGAGCAATTACTTTCTTTGCATTCTCATATTCCTGCTTCATCATAACATCTGTCGATGGTGTATATCGGGCATAATCACAATTCTCTAAAACAGTGCTAAATTCACCAATCGTAGCATCATCTACTTGCCTTTTGTTCAATATTTCCGCTATCTTCTCACGTGAAATCTCAGAAGTTTCAACATTGAGCTTGGCCTTCAGATAATTGTGCAATGCTTTTTCCAACGCAATATAAAAAGCCTCTTTTTTACCCAATTCCTTTCTGGCCTGAGACAAGTACCTTTTGGCCAATCTATCTGCCTTCCTTCTCTTGTTACCAATGATATCACTATCTCTTTCCTGTTTCTTTTTACCGATAAAAATACCTAATGGGATCGATAGCAATGGTAATATCATGAGTAGGTAAAAGAGATTAGAATTAAAAAAATCTTCATCTTTAAACGTAGATACGAAGTCGGATTTCAATTGTATATATCTAATATCCCCTTCATTTGCAACGATCGCCTGCTTGTTAATTCCGACTACATCCTGATCTGGCAATGCTGCACCACTCAGAGCATTTAAAACTATAGGATCCGTTTCTACAGAATAATACTTCTCTTGTTTTGGGTTAAAATAAGAGAATGAAACTCCAGGAATTTTGAATTTCCCTCTGGCCTGTGGGACAACAGCATATTGATCATAAATACTTCCTTTAAGACCACCTAAGGTTGTTTTAATATTTTCTTTGTGCTCAGGTTCGTATTCTTCCAAGCCATTTGGTGTTGAAATACCTGGAAGTTTTACCAGTTTTAAGTTTCCTTCCCCTTTCAATTCAACTTTAATCTGTGCAGATTCATTGGCTTTTAAATCAGTTTTACTTGGCGTTACAGAAAACCTATAATCACCAACTGCCCCATTAAAATTAAACGGTTTATTTTCTTCAGGCAATTCTTTAACTCTAATGGTTTTCTTACCTGAAGTCAGTGTAAAACTAACATCATTCATAAGCATATTCCCAAAAAAGTCTCTCCTTCCAATAGGTACACCGGCTGTTATCTCCATCTCAAGTGGTTCAATCTCAAGCTTGCCTGATTTATGAGGAATCAATACCGTTTTTCTAACAATTACAAATCGATGAGGTTTTCCCCCATATGTTCCATTTTTGGCGACCCATTTTTTGACTTCGATATTCTGATTCCAAAAACCGTTAAAAGATGGTGAAGATGCTTCTCGGGTATTTTGAACATTCACCTTGTTAATATCCACATAGAGTTTATAAACAACAGCAATACTTTCTCCAACATAAGGGGTCATATCTGATACTTCAGCCACCAAATGAATATTTTGCTGTGCCACATACCTCGGATCGTTCGGATCTTCAGGAATTTCCACAGCATCAGTAACCGTAATTCTTACCGTATTAGACTTGATCAATTCACCTTCATATGAAACCGTAGCTGAAGGAATGGTAAAGGTTCCTTTGGCTGTTGGCTGAATCACATAGGTATAGGTTAATTTATAAGAGGTTTTTCCGTTGATAGATGAAAAACTACTTGATTGACTAGGGCCTGCAAGCACCTTAAAATTCTTAAAATCCGGTGGTGTAAAATCATCCCCACCTTGTTTATCAATTGAAAACTCAATACGCAATCTTTCGTTTAAACCTAGATCAGTTTTACTCACAGCAGTTTTAAACGTTACTTGTGCAAGTACGCTTTGGGCTGTAATAAGCAATAATAATATGGATAAATACTTCACTTTCATTTTCTAATCAACTAGAAGCAGTTCATCTTAACGCTAAAAAACTGGTTTTATTTACCAATCTTTTTCCTGATCTACTTTTTTACCCTTCGCTTTTTGGGCATTCACTTTTTTCTGTGTTTTATTCTCCTCGTTATTCATCGCCTCCAATAGTTGTTGAATCTGTTGTTGACTCAATTGATTGGGTTGAGGCTGTTTCTTTTGTTCATTCTTGTCACCCTGATCTTTTTGATCCTGCTGATCATCCTGATCGTCTTCATTATCTCCTTCATTCTCGTTCTTATCCTTCTTATCGTTTTCTCCCTGATCTTCGTTTTGATCCTTGTTTTCACTATTCTGATCCTGGTCCTGATCCTGGTTTTGATCCTGATTCTTATCCTTGTTCTTGTCCTTATTCTGATCCTGGTTCTGATCATTTTGCTGATCTTTCAGCAGTTTTTGAGCAAGAGCCAGGTTATACCTTGTTTCTTCGTCATTTGGATTGAGCAGCATGGATTTTTTATAAGCATCAACAGCTTTGTCGTATTGCTTATTTTTCATCATCACATTTCCAATATTATGAAAAGCCTTCTCTCTGGTTTCAAGCTTTAAATTACTTTTAGCGACCAATTCATATTGAGGTAGAGCCTCTTCGAACCTGTTTTGTTCATAGACTGCATTCCCAAGGTTATACCCGGCTGTTCCATAGTTCGGATTCTCTTTCAAGGCCTTTTTATACTTCACTTCGGCATCCACATAGCGCTTTTGCTTAAAAAGATCATTCCCTTTTCTAAGAATCTGCTTTTCAGCTAATTTTATTTTAACAGGTTCCTCTTTTTTGGTTTCTTTTTCCTTATCCTGAGCCCATAAGGCCAGTGGTAAAAAGAGCAACAGATATACTAGTTTTTTCATTTTACCTTTCATTAAACAGATTTAACTTTTGTACCCATTTGGTTTTCTTACTCAACAAGAAAACATCCAAGACCAAAAACAGCAAGCCAAAACCAACAAACCATTGAAACTGATCTTTATAATCCGAAAATTGTTTGGTTTCAAACTCCTTTTTATCTGCCTTTAACAATAGTTCTTCAACGTATTCAATTGTCTTTGATGTTTTATTTCCGTAGATGTATTTCCCGTCTCCCTTTTTGGCGATATCCTTTAAGGTTTCCACATTCAATTTGGTAATCACCACCTCGTCTTTATTATCTTTTTTATATCCTAAAAATTTACCTTTATTTTTGATAGGAATAGGGCCTCCTTTATTCGTTCCTACTCCAATGGTATAGGTTCTGATTCCAAGGTCAACAATCTCTTCGGCAATATTGCTGGAGTTCTCCTCATGATCTTCACCATCAGATATAACGAACAAAAACCTGTTGGTCTGTGTGTCATCATCAAAAAAGGTTTTTGACAATTCTAAGGCTTCATTAATGGCTGTTCCCTGAGAAGAAACCATATCTGGCCCGGCATTTTGTAAAAACATTTTTGCAGCTCCGTGATCCGTTGTAATCGGCAACAAGGGATAGGCATTTCCTGCATAAATAATAATTCCAACCCTGTCACTTCCCAACTTATCAATAATCTTAGAGATTATTTGTTTGGATTTCTCCAATCTGGTTGGAGCAATATCTTCAGAAAGCATACTTTTAGAAACATCCAAAGCAAAAACAATATCTACTCCCTGTCTTTTAACCGACTTTAACTGAGTTCCCATTTTTGGGTTTACCATGGCAATGATCAAAAGGGATAATCCAATAAGTACAAAGATCATCTTTAGCGCAGGTTTAAAAACGGATTTTTGAGGACTTAACTGGTTTAACAGCTTCAAATCTCCGAACTCCTTTTGCTTTTTTACTTTCCAAAACCAATTCAAAAAGTAAAATAGCACCAGTACCGCAATCGCGATAAAAAGATAAAAATATTTTGGTTCCTCTATTTGATACATTTCTTACTAAATAAAACTTCTATAAACCGTAAATCTCAACAACATTTCCAATAAAATCAGAAAACCAGCCAACATAATTAAGGGTCTATATTTTTCTTGATAATTATAATATTTAAATTCCTCTATTTCTGTTTTTTCAAGCTTGTTGATTTCTTCATAAATGGCTTCAAGTTTTTTATTCCCTGTAGCCCTGAAATACTTGCCATCCGTTTCAGCTGCAATATATTTTAAGAGCTCTTCATCTATTTCAACAGGAGCATTTCTAAAAATCAACTTTCCATTTAAATCTTTGGCCACCGGAAATAAAGCCGTTCCGTTGGTTCCAAGTCCAATGGTATAAACCTTTATATTGAGCTCTTTGGCCAATTCTGTGGCTGTTTTAGGATCAACAAACCCGGTATTGTTCACTCCATCGGTTAGTAAAATAATAACCTTGCTCTTCGCCTTACTATCTTTCAGCCTGTTCACTGCTGAACCAAGCCCCATTCCTATGGCGGTGCCATCTTCAATCTGACCCCACTTAATTTTTCTTATCGTATTCTGTATAATTGTTTTATCACTGGTAATCGGAGTTTGGGTAAAACTCTCTCCCGCATAAACAACGATACCAATTCTATCATTCGGCCTTTTTTGAACAAATTTGCTCGCCACAGTTTTCAAGGCCTCCAATCGATTTGGCTTTAGGTCCTTTGCTAACATACTGGCAGACACATCTATAGCCATTACAATATCGATTCCTCTGGTCGTTTTAGTTCTCTTGCTCACCTCAACATTTCTGGGTCTGGAAAGGGCAACTATCAAGGCAGCTATGGCAGCCAATCTCAAGACATACAGCATTGGCTTTAATTTTGCCCATATATTCCCTTGTTGAAACCCTGATATACTTGGTATATTTAGATCAGCGCTGTCCTTCTTCCTCACCAGAAAATACCATATGGCCAGCACTGGTATCAGCAATAATAACCACAAAAACCCCGGGTTGGTGAATTCCATATTACTCCCCATCATCGCCTTCTTCTTTAGTTTCCAATTTAATGGGATGTAACGTATCTATGATTCCTTCAGCATCCGTCCTATGAAGACTGATTTCATTTTGCAAAGGTTTGGATTTAGCAAATTTTACAAGATCCGCTTCCTGCAATAACTTTTGCAATTTTTCCAGCGTCTCAAGTGGTATATTCAATTTACTACTGGCGTTAAAATCTCCAATCGTATCTATTAACTCATCCGTTGTAGACTCCAAGGCCGGGATATTTAATTCTCTTTCAATAAAGGTTCTTACAATATCCGTCAGTTCAACATAGTATAATTTGATCTTGTTCTGAGAGATGAGTTTTTTTCCATCCAACTCCTTTAATCTTAATTTAGCCGCATCAAAAGGCGGAATTCTGGATAAGATCTCTTCCTCTGTTGGCTTATCTCGTAAAACAAAGTACAGAATGAGGCCAATAATCACCAAGGCCGCAATTAAGCCCCAGAAATAATTCAAATAATCTGAAAACAAATAGGGTTCATTCTCAATTTCTTTGATATGAAACATGGGTTGTTTAATCGTGTCAACAGGGACCGTTGCCACATCAATAATCACATCATCTGTAAGATATTTTTTGTTCTTTATAAATATCTCCTGTCCTGGAAGTACATACCTGCCGCTATCAAAACTGGTTAAGGTGTATTTTTTGATCAATTGATTTCTTAAAGAATCAATTTTATGAGATGTAACAACACCGATTCTGTTTAAACTGTCCAATTCTAATTTTGGAAAACGAACATCAGAAGTCTGATCTACGATAATCTCATAATTGAATTGCTCCCCTATTCTAATTTTTGTCGTATCAATTTTTGTCGATACCTGGCCATTTGCCATCAGACCGGTCAACAAAAACAGCAAAACAAAAAGGCTTGTCAAACTGGCGGTCCCAATTCCAACCCTAGTCCTTAAGGAGTTCTTCGTATTATATGTTCGCGTAAACAAAAACTTCATTTTCTTTATTCAATTTTCAAAGCAATTCTCCATTGGAGATCTTGCTATGCCCTTCTTTTAAAATAGCCTAATAGCTTCTTTACATAACTTTCATCAATCCTGGTGTTGATCACACCCGAACCACTTTTTGTAAATGATTCTTCGTAATAATCCACCGTCTTCAAATAATTGGCTCGGTAATTTGTTCTCACAGATTTGGAGTTTGTATTCACCAACTTGATTTCACCGCTTTCCGAATCTCGCATTGGTACCATACCCAATTTTGGTAGTTCCGTTTCAAGTTTATCGTATACCCTGATACCCGTTACATCATGTTTCTTTCCTACAATTTTTAAGGCATTATCATAACCTGTATCAATGAAATCTGAAAGAATAAAGACAATCGCTTTCTTCTTCATTACATTCGAAAGATATCTTAAAGTTTGGTTGAGGTCGGTTTTTTTACTTTTTGGTTTGAATTCAATCAATTCCCGAATGATTCGTAACACATGTGTTTTCCCTTTTTTCGGTGGAATGAATAATTCAATTTCATCAGAAAACAATAACAATCCTACTTTATCATTATTCTGAATGGCTGAAAAAGCCAGCGTGGCACTTATTTCGGTTAAAATATCTCTTTTGAACTGTTCTCTTGTTCCAAAAGATTCGGAGCCGCTAATATCAACTACCAACATCATGGTCAGTTCTCTTTCTTCCTCGAAAACTTTGACGTAAGGTTCGTTATACCTGGCAGTTACATTCCAATCGATGGATCGTATGTCATCACCAAATTGATATTGTCTTACTTCAGAAAAGGTCATACCACGTCCTTTAAACGAACTGTGATACTCTCCCGAAAATATATGATCAGACAATCTTCTTGTCTTGATCTCAATTTTTCTAACCTTTTTAAGTAATTCTTTCGTATCCACTAGCGGGTATTCTAATTAAACATCACAATCTTAATTCTTAAAAGATTGTCGTTTGCAAGTTTCCAATGGTTGTTGATTCTGGTATTTATTAAGGCACCTCAACTTCATTAACTATTTTGTTAATGATATCAACAGAAGTAACATTCTCGGCTTCAGCTTCATAGGTGATTCCAATTCTATGTCTCAGAACATCATGCACCACGGCGCGCACATCCTCGGGAATTACATACCCTCTTCTTTTGATAAATGCGTAACATTTCGAGGCCATTGCCAGATTAATACTACCCCTTGGTGAAGCTCCAAAACTAATAAGTGGTTTTAACTCAGCCAATCTATAATCTTCAGGGTATCTGGATGCGAAAATGATATTCAGAATATACTTTTCAATCTTTTCATCCATATAAACTTCTTTCACAGATTCTCTGGCACGAATAATCTGCTCCACTGACACAACAGGATTTACAGATCCGAAACTTCCTTGCAGATTATGTCTCATAATCATCTGCTCATCATCCAGTTTTGGATAATCAATGACGGTTTTTAACATAAATCTATCAACCTGAGCTTCTGGTAAAGGATACGTTCCTTCCTGTTCAATCGGGTTTTGTGTCGCAAGAACTAAAAATGGTTCAGGCAATTTAAAGCTGGTATCACCAATGGTAACCTGATGTTCCTGCATGGCTTCCAACAAGGCAGATTGTACTTTTGCAGGCGCTCTGTTGATCTCATCTGCCAATACAAAATTGGCAAAAATTGGTCCTTTTTTAATAGAGAAATCATTCTCTTTCATATTAAAAATCATTGTACCAATCACATCGGCAGGTAATAAATCCGGTGTAAACTGAATCCGACTGAATGAGCCCTTAACGGCTTTAGACAAGGTGTTTATAGCCAATGTCTTCGCCAAACCAGGCACACCTTCAAGTAAAATATGGCCATTTCCAAGCAAACCAATTAGCAGTCTTTCAAGCATGTGTTTTTGCCCTACAATCACCTTGTTCATTTCCAAATGAAGCAGGTCGACAAATGCACTTTCCTTTTCAATTTTCTCGTTGATTAATCTGATATCAACATTTGCGTTTTGTGTATCCATTTATCTTTTTAAATTTCTTTTTGTTTTTAGACAACAAGGGCAACAAATCTAAGGGTTAGGTAAGTTTTTTCTTGTTAAAATTTGGTTAAAAGTATAAAATAAAAAAACTCGCCTAAATGGCGAGTATACTGCATTAATACTGTTCTTCCTTGTTTGGAAAATCCTTTGATTTTACATCCGAAATATAATTTCTAAAGGCATTGCCCATTTCAGTGTAAAGGTCGAGATACCTTCTCAGGAACCTCGGGCTAAATTCATGCGTCATTCCCAACATATCATGCGTGACTAAAACCTGACCGTCAACTCCGTCTCCTGCACCAATTCCAATCACCGGAATAGAAACACTCTCAGCAACTTCCTTTGCTAATTTTGCAGGTACTTTTTCAAGCACGATGGCAAAACAACCTAACTCCTCCAATAATTTAGCGTCGGCTTTTAATTTATCCGCTTCTTCCTCTTCTCTTGCCCTGACGGTATAGGTCCCAAATTTATAAATCGATTGAGGTGTTAAGCCCAAATGTCCCATCACAGGAATACCGGCCGACAAAATTCTTGTGATTGATTCTGAAATTTCCGCGCCACCTTCCAGTTTCACTGAATGAGCTCCAGATTCTTTCATTATTCTAATGGCTGAATCCAACGCCTGCCTTGAATTTCCCTGATATCTCCCAAAAGGAAGGTCCACAACAACCAAAGCCCTTTCAATGGCACGAACCACAGAAGATGCATGGTATATCATCTGATCGAGTGTAATGGGTAATGTTGTTTCGTGTCCTGCCATAACATTTGAAGCAGAATCACCTACTAAAATAATATCTATACCAGCATGGTCAACAATTTTTGCCATGGTATAATCATATGCTGTCAACATGGCGATTTTCTCACCATTTGTTTTCATCTCAACCAAGGTCTTGGTTGTGATTCTTTTGTATTCCTTTTTAGCTACGGACATAATTAAGATTTAGCACTGCAAAAATAGCGATAATTTTTATGAGCTTGACCCGTGATTTATTAATTTTAATTGATGACGGCTTCTACATTAATCTTTGACGACTCGCACCAAATTTGGAAATATGGCAGGTGCAAAGTTTTTAACCGGTTCGTATAAAACAGATTTTTTGACTTTCGCCTTTTCCACAAATCTCAATGATGCATTTATTTCGTCATAAACAATTAAAACTATACTCAGAATCAACGCGTATTTAACAAAGCCAAATATGGCGCCTACCAATTTATTAAAAAAGCCCAGGGCGATGGTTTCTGCAATTTTTGTCATCGCTTTTCCCAGAAGAACCATTCCAATAAGTATGATTAAGAATGTCCCTGCAAAGGAAACGAGCTGGAGCATAGATTCATCCCAACTCACACTTTCTTTTAAGAAATCTCCTAAAAAGTGTGAAAAGTGTATGGCTCCATAAATACCCAACACCAAACCAACCAGCGTTGTAACCTCAATAAACAACCCTTTTAGAAAACCATTTACAGTCCCAAAAATGAGTATGATCCCAATAATAATATCAATTGTATTCATAAATTTTATCTTTTAACTACCGTAATTTTATCATCTATATAAACCAATATGCGGTTGGCCACTTCATAATTCAATTTTTGCAATACCTGGGCATAATTATCAATTTGAAGTTTGTGATTCTCATTCGGGCTGCCCGTTTTGTAATCAATAATTGTCACTTTATCTCCCTCAAACACCAACCTGTCTGGAATTATTAATTGACCTGAATCTGTCAATATCTCTCGCTCAGTCAGCACCTTAGCACCTTTCTTGAAATAGTTATCAAGCAAAGGATGTCTGACAATCTCTACAACCAAGCGTCTAATTTCTGCCATTGATTCCTCCTGAATCAATCCTTTTCTCAGGGTTCTTTCTATGGCTGATTCTATATCTTCTTCATCGATGATCATTTCCATTAATTCATGAATTAGATTTCCATACCCAATAGCTTCTTCCCTGGTCTGATCCCATAATAATTCAGAATTTGCAACAATATGAATCTGATGATCCTTCCAGGAACTACTGATGAATTCTTCCTGAAATACCGCTTCGCTTTTCGATCTTTGCGGCTTACTTAACCGCTCCATGTTTCCAAATTCATAGGATAATTTATTGTCATCCCAAAGATGTTGTTGCTTTAAAAAATCCACAAAAAGTTGTGAACTTGTTCCCAGTGCCTTGCCTGATTTTTTTATTTCAGAAATGATATACAATTGTTCTATGGCTCTTGTCAAACAAACATACAAAAGGTTATAACTATCCAGTTCTTTTTCTTTTTCCTGTTCTTCATAAATCATTGTTCCTGATTCTCCGGTTTTTTTTATTCCAGTAGAAGAATTGACCAGGATACTGTCGAATCCATGAAACGATTCCCCGTCCAGGTCCTTAAACCAGGCTTTCGGATCTCTTTCATAATAGATATCCAGATCAAAAGGATAGATCACCACGGGGAACTCCAAGCCTTTTGACTTATGAATTGTCATAATTCTAACTGCCTTGACATCCTCAGAATTGACAATATTCAATCGATCCTTTTTTTCTTCCCAGAACTCCAGAAAAGAACTGCTTTTCTGAGATTTTCTCTGGGTATAATCGAAAACAAAGTCCAGAAAAAACTGAATAAAAGCGTCTGATTCAGCGGTTAATCGAAAACATCTTATCAGATCTTCTACGCCTTCTAAAATTGAATATTCATTAAAAGTGTCAGGGGAGTAAAACACATTATAGGCCTCAAATGATCTAAAAAAATCTTTTCCTTCTTTTTTCACAAATTGTTTGATAAATTCATGCTTGGCCATTTTTACACCTAAATGTATGTGCAGAAAATATAATATTTCAAACTTCGCATCTTCATTTTTATCATCTTCTATGATTCGCATTAAATTGATGATAAAACCGATTTTCCTGTTGTTTTGAATCTGAAGGGTCTCAGAACTTACAATAGGCACTCCTTGTTCAGTCAAGAATTTAGCAACTGCTGCTCCTTCTTTCTTCTTTCTGACCAGAATGCAAATTTCATTCGCCTGATATTGATTCAATAATTTCGTCAATGTCTCAAGAACCACTCTGGGGTAATGCTCTTCTCGCTCTTCATTGTTCTTGAAGGCCTCCATAAACTGCAGACTTACAAAACCACCTTTTTTATGATTGATTTTTTGAGCATTCCCTAACCTGTATAATTCATCATACGTTTTATTGCCAAAATTACTCGCAATATGACTGAAAAAATCGTTGTTAAATTTGACAATCTCTTCAAGTGATCTATAATTTGTATCGAGATTTAATGCTGATTTTTCAGCTTGAAAAGGATTGGCATCAATCTTAAAACTGTCGGATGACAAACTAATAAACTGTTCGGCACGTCCGCCCCTCCATCTGTAGATGGCCTGCTTGGCATCCCCAACCAGCATTAATCCAGCTGATTCGGCACTTAATGCATTGTCAATTAACGGTATCAGGTTGTTCCATTGCAAAACAGAGGTATCCTGCATCTCATCTATAAAAAAATATTTGAATCGCTCCCCAAGCTTTTCATAGATAAAAGCTGCCGGCTCATTGATCAAATGATCACTGATCAATTGATTAAACTCTGCATTTAACCTGATGTTATTGTTGGTCTTTATTTCTTCCAATGCCTGGTTAATCGCATTAATCACAGCCAAAGGCACCAGATTCTTTAAAATCAACTCATTCAGCTTATACTTTTCAAACAGCTTGGAGGCATCACTATAAAAAGTTATGAGCTCGTCACTTATACCGTCAATGGATAATTTTACTTTTTCCGGTTTTGATTTGCCATAAAAATTTCTATCACGAATATTTCTGGACAAACTATTTTCTTTGTCAAAATCTAATCCTGGCGGATCATTGATCATTTTTAGAAAAAACTTTGGAAACTGACCTCTATAAAAGTCTTTCATATCTATTCCTTGCGCATCAATCAGGGCAATAGCGGCTTCTCCTTTCTCTGTAATTTCTTTGATATAGGCAGCTTGCTGCTTTCGTAGCCTTTTCGATAAGTCCGAAAACGAAGACAAACTCTTGTCAGATAATCTCACTAGTTCCCTGGAATGATTCTCATTCAAAATAAGTTTAGAAACTTCAAACAGATCCTTACTGATATCCCAGGATTTATCTTCAAGTGTTTTTTCCTTAGAAAAAGAAACCAACAATTTGGTCAGTTCCTGATCTATACCAATTCTTGCAAGCACTCCATCAACAGCCTCCTGCAAAATAGCGTCTGTATCAAGTTCGACTTCAAAATCAGTTGATAATCCAAGATCGAAAGCAAAAGATTTGATCAACTTATTGGTAAAACTATCGATCGTTTTAATATGAAAAGAGGCATAATTCTTTAGTATATCCTGCAAACGCTCTTTGGCTCTTTTCTGAATAACCTCTTGATCCAGTCCGGTTTCCTCCACAACAGTACTAAGCATGTCATTTGATCGGTCTGATTCGGATGCGATTGAAAAATCAAGTAGGTTTTCTAAAATCCTATCCTTCATCTCAGAGGCGGCCTTGTTCGTAAAGGTAATCGCCAATATATGCTGGTACAATCTAAAATCAGGATCACTTAGAATTATCTTCAAATACTCCTTGACCAGCGTAAAGGTTTTTCCACTCCCGGCGGAGGCATTATAGACTTTAAAAGAAGTACTGGAATCCAATTATTGATTTTTCATAAAAGTAATGAAATTGACGAAATCTTTGAGTTGATTCTATCAAAAATTACGTTGGGAAAAATAGGGCTTCTATACCATAAAAATACGCCATAGCTGAGCCACTAAAAACGTCACAACAAAACCAAGAATTACAGGTAAGATAGAAGCCACTGTCGTCCATTTTACACTGTTTGTTTCTTTATAAATCGTGTAAATTGTTGTACTACACGGGTTATGAAGCAAACTAAACAGCATTAAATTAATCGCCGTAAGCAAGGTCCATCCTCCTGCTTTCAGAATACTACCAGTATCCGAAACCGAATCAAGTTCAAACATTACTCCTGCTCCTTCTCCTCCAGTAAGCCCAGTTACAAGCACCGTCAACATAAGAATGGTTGGAATAACAATTTCATTCGCTGGAATTGCAACAATATAAGCCACTAAAATCACCCCGTTTAAGCCCAGTAAAAAACCAAAACCATCAAGGCTTTGCACCGTCCAGCCGGCCAGACTTAAATCCCCTATATAAATATTGGATATCAGCCAGATCACTGCCCCTGCAGGTGCTGCAAAAACAATGGCCCGCCATAACACAATTAACGTTCTGTCAATGATAGAAGTATATATTGTTTTCCAAAATCTTGGAGGTCTGTATGGAGGTAATTCTAAATTAAAGGTAGAAACCTCTCCTTTTAATACAGTTCTCGACAATCCCCAGGATACCAGAAACATAAATGCAATTCCTAAAATGGCAATTCCGATGACCGCCATCAAAGAGGCTAAACTGGAAAAACTTTCCGGTACAACAGCTCCAATAAATATGGTGGCAATCAGTATTTGTGTTGGCCAACGACCATTACACAAAGAAAAGTTATTGGTAATGATGGCAATCAATCTCTCTCTCGGACTGTCAATAATCCTTGTGGCAACAACTCCTGCAGCATTACATCCAAAACCCATGCTCATTGTTAAAGCCTGCTTCCCATGCGCTCCAGATTTTCTAAATAAATTATCCATATTAAAGGCCACTCTTGGCAAATAGCCAAAATCCTCCAATAAAGTAAACAAGGGAAAGAAGATGGCCATAGGAGGCAACATCACTGCTATGACCCAGGCAACAGCCAAATAAACACCATCAAAAAGAAAGCCACTCAACCACCAGGGCATTCCCAAAGTGACACCTAAATTTTTAAGTATCGGATGTAAACCTTCCAGCAATAGTTCTGCAAGCATTGCAGAAGGATAATTTGCGCCTTCAATGGTTAACCACAACACGACTCCCAAAATCAAAAACATAATGGGGAATCCCCATGTTTTACTGGTAACTATTTCATCAATTTTCCTATCTATTCTAAAATGCTTTTTTCCTGCATCTTTCGACACAGAACCATGAGCAATTTCAGAAGCATCTGCATAAATCCCTTCGGCCAAATGATCGTGAAAATCTTCTCCAATTTGCCAACGCAGCTCGTTGGTCATATTCAATATTTTATCTACAGAACTGTTCTCCATATCACACTAATTCACCGGCCTTTAAAGCGTCAATTATTCGGTTATCTCCTTCTAAAAGTCTAAATGCAATCCATCTGCTATTCGGAATATTCGGAAATTCTGCTTCTATTTCAGCGCTTAATTTCGTAACAGCCTCCAAAATATTCTTGGGTACATTCTTTATTCTTCTCGGTTTACATATTATTTTTCCTGTTGCAATATCATCAACCGTTTGAATAAGCTCCGGGATGCCTCGTTGATATCTGGCACTGGTAGCAACAACAGGTATTCCTAAATCTTTTGAAAGCGTTCTGGTATCAATTTCAATATGATTCCTTTCTGCCTCATCGATTAGATTGAGACATAAGACTGCCTTATCTGTAATCTCAAGTATTTGTAGAGCCAAATTCAAATTTCGCTCCAAACGACAGGCGTCTACTACAACAATTGTTACATCCGGCTTTCCAAAAAGGATAAAGTTTCTGGCAACCTCTTCATCCTGTGAAGTGGACAATAAAGAATATGTTCCCGGAAGATCGACAAGCTTATATTTTTTATCCCCATAAGAATACGCGCCTTCAGCCCGTACAACCGTTTTACCAGGCCAATTACCTGTATGCTGGCGCAATCCTGTCAAGGCATTAAAAACAGTACTCTTACCGGTATTTGGATTCCCGGCAATTGCAATAACATGGTCAAAATCACCTACATCAACACCGAGTTTTTTAAGTCCATCAGCGTTATAATGAGCGCAGTTTCCGCATGCATGATCATCTTTTGTCGCCATAGTTATACTTTATTAATTAAAATTTTAGAAGCCTGATCGTTTCTTAACGCAATACTTGTTCCTTTAATGGAGTACGCCACCGGATTCTTCAAGGGACTATTCAAATCTATTTTTATCTCAGACCCGTTTACAAACCCAAGATCAAGCAATCTTCTTCTGTTTTCACCCCTGCATTCTTTCGACATTCCAACAATAATCCCAACTTCTTCATCTTTTAAACTTGACAGTCGAACCGTTCCTTCTTCAATTTCGACTTCCTTTTTGAGAGGTGAAACCGTAATATTAGCCGCTACAATCGGAGCCAAAACGAACTCCTCGCCTTCCGAATGGAAGACAATACGCTCGTTGCTTCTTTCTTCAACCCTAATCACTGAGCCAATATGAATCTTTTCAGCCAGTATCTGACGGTAAATTACATCAGGCTCATCCTCAATATGGACAATTCTGCCAACAGTTTCAGCCTCCATAGAAGATAAGGGTTCACCGATAATTTCTTTGAGCATCCCCGATTTATTAGGAATCGGATCTCCGTGAGGATCATACATTGGATTTCCTAACTGATTCGCCAACAGATCAGTTTCCTCATGACTTAAAACGTGCTCCATCTCTTCTGCCATATCATGCCAATCCGTTTTATCAAATCCAGTTTTCTCAGCCAAATACTTTTCCCATAATCTGTGGACCCGGATAATCTTTAAAGCATACTGCCTTCCTTCTGCAGTAAGCTGGATTAAATCACCTTCAACTTTTACCAATTCCATCACCGACATTTTATGCAAAGCATCTATTATAACTGCATCCTTAAACTTTAAAGAATTGGTAAGCAAGCTTATATCTGTTTCAGAGCCATACGTTTCCAGGCGATACAGCTGCTTTAGAATATCCTCTATCACAGTTTTTTCATTGGATTGATAGTTGTTTTTGATCAACCAATACCAACCTTTCACAGGGCGAAAGAAAGCGAAAATCAGGATCACCAACCCTATGAATATCATCAAAGCTATTATTGGATTGTACATCATTATTTCACATTTTTTAAACATAGGTTCTCGGCTACATTACTCGTAATTACCAACCTGTGTGTTTTTGTTTCAATATGATAGGAGTTATCAAAGGGCTCAATATCAATAACCCTTATTTTATCTCCCAAGGCGAGGTTTTTTTTATTCAAATACTTTAAAAAAGTGGCTGAAGAATCTTTTACGCCTACAAAAACACCAGCCGATCCGATCCTCATATCGGTAATGGTCTTGGTTTTATTTAGCATCATTCTTCCCTGCGCATCCGGAATTGGATCTCCATGTGGATCTAATTTTGGAAATCTTAAAAACGCATCCAGCTTATTGATCAGGACTTCCGATTTAACATGCTCCAATTGCTCGGCGATTTCATGAACTTCATCCCAGTTAAATTGCAACTTTTGAACTAAAAAACACTCCCATAATCGATGTTTTCTAATTACTTTTAATGCACTCAGTCTACCTAATTCTGTTAAATAAACACCTTGGTATTTTTTATAAACAACCAGCTCTTTTACGGCCAGCTTCTTTAGCATATCCGTTACAGAAGATGCTTTTGTCTTTATTTTTCCAGCAATAAGGTTTGTGCTCACTTCATTACCATATTCGCTTTCTAACGCGTAAATGGTCTTTAAATAATTTTCCTCTGCCTGTGAATACATAGCTATTTTTTTTGCAAATATAAATATTATTTTAGATAAGTCTAAAATTTGTTGCAGTTTTTATTGTTTATCCCTAAAAATTACAAACCATCAAGGGGTTTATGAGTGAGGTAGCCGAAAGGGGCTTTGGGCTGGGAGATTGGGTGATAAAAAAAAAGAAAACCCTGCCTTTTCTTCACTTAAAAGGATTCTTTGAATGGACAGGTTATTTTAACACCAAATATTATCTGGATGAAAAAAAATATCGTTCTTATAGGAATGACACAAATGTTTGCCTTTGACAATGAACCCTTCTGGCAAGAGCTTAACAAAGTCATTTATTTAGCGATGGACTCATCTAGGAGTTATTTCATTTTCAGCAACTTAAGGACGCCCTCTGTAAAAGTCTCCATACTAACTTCCTCCACATTTATCGAAAGGGAATGATCAACAATCATATCTACTCTATTCAGTGGAAATGCCAAACCTGTCGTAATACGTCTAAGCATCATGATCTCTTCCTGTTGAATTTTATGATCTGCCTTCACCATGACCATTAACTCATATAAGCGCTCAATCCTTTCAACACAATCTAAATGTGCGATGGTGGGGATATTCTCAGGGAATTTTAAAATCTCTTTAAAATTCTCGTCAGAGATGTTGTACTTCTTCGATACTTTTGAAAGAAATTCAATCTCCTCAGAAGAAATTTGACTGTCAGATTTAGCGATGCGGACGATGTTGGCAAAGTGGCTAATGTCCCTTCTTTGCCCAATTGACAAATATATATCGGAAATATTCATAATATCAATTTTTAGGACTCTATCAAATATACGAAATAAGCCCTTAAAAAATTAATGTGCTGACCTTAAAATCATTTATTATTCTGCACTTTTAAACTTATATTTGACGAAAATTTATCGCCTTGAGTAAGCAAGTTATTGCTGATCTTTATAATAGTTTTGACAAGGTTAATCATATCGTAGACCTCGTTCAAAAAGACACAGAACAAATTGAACTAAGCAATTTGAATGGATCTTCATTGTCAATGGTGATCTCAACCGTATTTAAAAAAGTAGATAAGCCACTACTGTTAATTTGCAATGACAAAGAAGAAGCAGCTTACTATCTCAATGATTTAGAACAATTATTTGACCCTAAAAAGGGCAGTACAAGAGAAGATGTACTTTTCTATCCGGGATCCTACAGAAGACCATATCAAATAGAAGATACCGACAATGCCAATATTCTATTGCGAGCGGAAGTACTTAATAGAATTAATTCCCAGAAAAAACCCGCACTGATTGTCACCTATGCCGATGCCTTGTTCGAACAAGTAATCACAAAAAGTGAATTAAAAAGAAATACCCTGAAACTGGCTGTTTCTGATACGTTATCGCTTGACTTTGTCCATGATTTATTACATGAATTTAAATTCAACAGGGTTGATTTTGTAGTTGATCCAGGAGATTTTGCCATACGAGGTGGGATCATTGATGTTTTTTCATTTTCAAATGACCATCCTTATAGAATTGAATTTTTTGGTGATGAAATAGATAGTATCAGAACATTTGATATTGAGTCTCAGCTTTCGATAGATCGTTTGAGCAAGATTGATATCATGCCGAATGTTGAAAACAAATTCCTGGAAGAAAAGCGACAGAGTTTCTTGAAATATATTTCTTCAAAAACGACCGTTTTCATTAAACATCCTGAACTGAACAAAGCCAGACTGGATAAATTATTTGTAAAAGCAACAGAAGCTTTTGATAATCTAAAAGGTGAAATAAAGCACAGTAGTCCGGTGGAACTATTTTGTGACGGTGCACTGATTGAAGAACAATTGGCCGATTTCACCAGCGTGGTGATTGAAAACTCCGGCAAAGACGATCATCCAAACAGTATTATCTTTAACACCCTGGCTCAGCCCGCCTTTAACAAACAGTTTGATCTATTAATTGAGACGCTTAATGAGAATTCTGAAAATGGCATCAGTAATTATTTGTTTTGTGATAACGAGAATCAAGCTAAAAGATTCCATGATATTTTTGACGACCTCGATCAGAAAGTAGACTATCAAACAATTACAAACCCATTATATCAAGGCTTTATTGATAGGGATCTTAAAATAGCCTGTTTTACCGATCATCAAATATTTGAACGTTATCATAAATTCAGGTTGAAAAGCGGTTTTGCGAAAAAGCAATCCATACAACTCAAAGAGCTGACCAATCTTGAAATGGGCGATTATGTTACTCACATAGATCACGGAATTGGTCGTTTTGGAGGATTGCATAAGATTGATGTTGAAGGAAAAAAACAAGAAGCCATCAAACTTATTTATGGTGAACGAGACGTTTTATACATCAGTATTCACGCCCTTCATAAAATAACCAAGTACAACGGGAAGGAAGGGAAGGCACCAAAAGTTCATAAATTAGGCTCCAACGTCTGGAAAAAACTAAAGCAAAAAACCAAGGCCAGAGTTAAACATATCGCCTATAACCTCATCGAACTCTATGCCAAAAGAAAGCTTCAAAAAGGTTTTGCCTATAATGTTGACAGTTATTTACAGCATGAATTGGAAGCAAGTTTTATTTATGAAGATACCCCGGATCAACTAAGTGCTACTGAAGCCGTTAAAGTTGATATGGAAAAAGACCAGCCAATGGATCGTCTCATTTGTGGTGATGTTGGGTTTGGTAAAACTGAAATTGCTATCAGGGCTGCTTTTAAGGCCGTTGACAATGGAAAACAAGTGGCTATTTTGGTGCCGACAACAATTCTTGCCTTTCAACATGCCAAAACTTTTCAAGAAAGACTCAAAGATTTTCCACTAAGAGTCGATTATTTAAACAGATTCAGAACTGCCAAGCAAAAAAAAGATGTTCTTGAAGGATTAACTAGCGGGGCTGTTGACATTGTCATTGGAACACATCAGCTCGTAAGTAAAAATGTGAAATTCAAGGATCTTGGCTTATTAATCATTGACGAAGAGCAGAAATTTGGGGTGGCAGTAAAAGACAAGTTAAAAACCATCAAAGAAAATATTGACACCTTGACCTTGACGGCAACTCCGATACCAAGAACACTTCAATTTTCGTTGATGGCTGCAAGAGATTTATCGGTCATCAAAACACCTCCTCCCAACAGACATCCTATTGAAACACAGGTGATACGTTTTGGAGAAGATACCATTAGAGATGCTATCCGTTACGAGATTTTAAGAGGTGGTCAGGTGTTTTTCATTCACAATCGCATCGAAAATATTCAAGAGGTAGCAGGTCTTATCCAAAGACTCGTGCCGGATGCGAAAGTAGGAATCGGTCACGGACAGATGGATGGTAAAAAGCTAGAACACTTAATGCTTCAGTTTATCAGCGGGGAATTTGATGTTTTGGTCAGTACCACCATCGTTGAAAGTGGTCTGGATGTTCCGAACGCGAATACCATATTTATCAATAATGCCAATAATTTTGGATTAAGCGATCTTCATCAGATGAGAGGAAGAGTGGGAAGATCCAACAAAAAAGCATTTTGTTATTTAATCACACCTCCCTATCATATGATGACCGATGATGCCAGAAAGAGAATACAGGCCCTTGAACTGCACTCTGAATTAGGCAGTGGTTTTTATATTGCCATGAAAGACCTTGAAATACGCGGCGCAGGAGATCTGTTAGGGGGAGAACAATCCGGCTTTATCAATGATATCGGTTTTGAAACATATCAGAAAATTCTAAATGAAGCCATACAGGAATTGAAAGAGAACGAATTTAAAGATCTCTATCATCAGGAAGAAGGTCATGTAAAAGAATATGTAAAGGAAGTTCAAATAGACACTGACTTTGAAATACTATTCCCGGACGATTATATTAACAGTATTGCCGAAAGACTCAGCCTGTATAAGGAATTAAGTGAACTTGAAACAGAAGAAGAAATTCAGGAATTTGAGAAAAAACTGGTAGATCGGTTTGGAGAACTGCCCATTGAAGCTGTGGACCTCTTAAATTCAGTGCGACTTAAATGGATTGCCAGATCGTTGGGATTAGAGCGACTGATATTAAAACAAAAAAGAATGATTGGTTATTTCTTGGCAGATCAGCAAAGCGATTTTTACCAAAGTCCGTTTTTCACAAAGATCCTGCAATATGTTCAGTCTCATGGGCAGACCTGTGTCATGAAAGAAAAGCAAACCAAAAAAGGTCTAAGACTCCTGATTACCTTTATCAGAATTGACAGTATTGAAAAGGCTTTAGCTACACTTCATAGCATTTAGTTAACTTCTTGTTGATAAGTCGGACCATATTTTAAAGCCTCCTCCTTTTTTCAATGTTTATTTTTTGTACATTTTTAAAAAATTAGAAGCTGCCATTTGCAACGGCGCCTATGAAAAATTAACCTTGTCACTGAAGAAGTGACCTGGTCTCGCCTTTAAAAATTTTTTTATGAAGAAAAACACTACGAAGAAAATTTACGTCTTAGACACCTCTGTTTTATTATTTGATCACAATTCAATTACTAGTTTTGAAGAGAACGATGTGGCCATTCCGATCACCGTATTAGAAGAATTAGATCAGTTTAAAATCGGTAATGAAACTAAAAACTTTGAAGCCCGAGAAATCATTCGGTTTTTGGACAAACTATCCGGAACAAACGGTTTGAACTCCTGGATGAAGCTTGGAAAAGACAAAGGAAAGATCAAGGTGATCATGGACCAGCTATCCTTGGAGAAATTAGATGCGGAAGAAGTCTTTGGAACAACAAAAAATGACAACAAGATTATCAATGCGGCCATTTCTTTACAAAATGAAGAAAAAAAACATGCCGTCATTCTAGTATCAAAGGATATTAATCTTCGAATAAAAGCGAGAGCCATTGGACTGGTTTCCGAAGATTATGAAACAGGGAAAGTTAAAAACATAAAAAAGTTTTCAGAAGGGCTCCCTATCATAGAAAACATAGATGCTGATATCATTCAAAGCATCTATCAAAAAAATAAGGTAAAAGAAAAAGGGATTCTTGGAAAAGAAAAAGTCACCAATGGCTACTATATCCTCAACAATTGCACGAATTCAGTACTTGCCAGGTATAATGGTGAAACAGATGTCATCGAAAAAGTGGATAAAAAATATGTCTTTGGCATCAAGCCACGTAATGCAGAACAGACCTTTGGACTAAATGCCCTTCTCAATGAAGATATTAAATTAGTGGCGCTGGAAGGGGTGGCTGGAACTGGTAAAACACTATTGGCTTTAGCATCGGCTCTCGAGCAGAAAAATAAATATGATCAGATCATTCTTGCCAGACCGATTATTCCTTTGAGCAACAGGGAAATTGGCTTCCTGCCAGGAGATGCTGAGGACAAAATATCTCCTTATATGCAACCCCTTTGGGACAATCTGACTTTTATAAAAAATCAATTCAAAGCCAATGAAAAAAAGAGCAGATTACTTCAACAATTACAAGAATCAGGTCTGCTAACCATCACTGCGCTGGCCTTTATCAGAGGCCGTAGCCTTAGCAATTCAATTTTTATTATTGATGAGGCACAGAATCTTACACCGCATGAAGTAAAAACGATCATTACAAGAGCCGGTGAGGGAACCAAAGTAATTTTTACAGGAGATATCAATCAAATAGATACTCCTTACATGGACGAACACAGTAACGGACTCACCTATCTAATTGACAGGCTGAAAGGAAATTCTCTTTTTGCCCATATTAAATTAGAGAAGGGAGAACGATCTGAATTGGCGAATCTGGCCAATGATATGCTTTAACAATTTTTCCAAATGGGTTTATACTCATGGTTTTATTCAGAATTTTTACGAAAAGTGAAGCTTTGATCATAAAATCATGAGTAACCCTATTTTATTATTTGTAACAAAAACGGATCTCATTCGTCGTATTGGAAATCCCCAATCATGAAAAGACTGCTTCTTTTATTTGTCATCGTCGCTTTTTCCTCTTGCGCAATAAATACATCGTTCAATTCCTTTTATCAGGAACATGAAGATGATTCTGAATTTTCTTTTGGACTTAGCAGTTCTTTAGTCGCCACCTTTTTACCCGAAGAAGATCTTAAGGATATCAAGCCTTTACTAAAAAAAGCCAAGCATATTCGCATTCTTGTGTTTTCTGAACATGCCGAAGACAAAACGGAGAAGTTCGATAAATTCATCAATCGATCAAAGTTCGAAAAGATGATAAAAGTGAAAGGTGACAATGAAAAAATTGCATTTTTTACGCTGCAGAGAAATAAAAAAGTGAAAGAAATTGTACTTGAAATTGCAACTGGAAGTGACCTTGTGCTCATTGGATTAAAAACCAACCTGAAGCAGGCAGATCTCGATAAGATCATCAATGGGTCTGACATTGAGGATGCAATTATGTAACATCAACCTTACGGACCATTCTCGAAAGTACCAAAGGAAAAAATCTTTTTACGTACACCGCTAATAATTCCAATTTTCCCCCAATTACTATTTCCTGCCTTTCGCTACGGATGGCGTTTATTGCTTTTTTTGCGAAATAATCAGGACTTAAACCATTGGCAGTTGCTTTGTCTTTTGTCCCTTGTTTTTCTCCTTTTCCGGTTAGGGCATTGATAGAAACATCGGTATTTACAAAACCCGGGCATATGATTGTTACCTTTATACCTTGCTCATAATTCTCAGCTCTTAGGCTGTCATAAAATCCATGAAGCGCATGTTTTGAGGCGGAATAAGAAGACCTTAACGGGGTACCTATTTTTCCAACAACACTGCTGATAACAACAAACTGTCCAGAATTTCTATCCAGAAAATGAGGAAGAAGTGCCTTCGTTAAGGCAATGGTGCCAAAATAATTCACTTCAAAAATCTGCCTGTCTACTTCCAATACAGTATCCTTGACCAAAGCTCTTTGACTGATACCCGCATTATTAATAAGGATGTCTACCTTACCGAAAAAATCAATGGCCTGCCTCACGACAGAAGACAGGTCTTTGTTATCAGACAAGTCAAGCGGAAAAACTTTGATTTTGTCCGGGTTAGAACAAGATGACTTCACCGCTTCCAGCGCTTTTTTATTCCGTGCCGAAAGAATCAATTGTGCTCCTTGTGAGGCATAGCTCATGGCCATTGCCTTCCCTATTCCGGAAGAAGATCCTGTAATCCAAATTACTTTATCCATAAACGTACTAAATTTGACTTTTTCAAATATAATCAAATGTCCTGCATTGATACTTCTGCTAAAAACTTGTTTGCGAAAAATCGATTTTAAGATTAATTGTACCTTTGCGAAAAATCCTAAAATGAGGAAGCATCTTTTTTTACTTCTATTCTTTTCTTCTTTTGTGCTGCAGGCACAATATTCAATAGTTGGCACCATTGATCCTGATCATGACTATTCATGGATCTTATTGTACAAAATTGAAAACGGCGACCAATCGTATGTGGCAAATGCAGATGTTATAGATGGTGAATTTACTTTTGATGTGGATGAGAATGAGCCTTCGGGAATCTACCGTGCCTATTACCAGATTGAAAATAGTTTATACGTAGAGTTCATCTACAACCGCGAAAATATTCGTTTTTCATTTGATCCGAACAATCCGGATACTTCCATTTCATTTTCTGAATCAAAGGAAAATAAAATCTATCAAGAATACTATAAAACCATAAAATCAAGACAGGAAAAACTTGATTCGGTTCAAGTGCTTTATTTTAGTTCAACAGAGAAAAAATCTGATGAAGGACTGCTAAAAACCTATAAAAGCTACCTTTCGGACCTGAAGAACGCACAAGCTACATTTGAAAAAAATTCGGAGAACTTTCTTGCAAATCATTTTATTACCGCAAGTGCTCAATACAATGCAGAGGTTCCTCATAAAAGTCCGGAGCTGTATCTTGAAGTAATAAAGGAACATTTTTTCGATGCAATGGATCTTTCAGATAGTATTTTGAGGAATTCCACTTTTGTAAATGACCGACTGAATGATTACGTTTTCTATTTAAATCAGGCCGAGGATCTTGAGTCAGAAAACGTCTTGCAAAAAAATGCCATAGAAAATGCGATTGCATGGATTGGCTCCCATCAGGAACTATTGAGTAATTTTGAAGAGGAGCTTATTGAAACATACGCTCAAAGAGAAAATGTTGAAATGGTCAATTTTGTTTTGGAGGAATATTACAAACTTTTACCCCCTGCCTATCAAAGTGAAGAATTGATTAAACGAACAGAGGCAAGCCTTAAAACTGCGCTGGGCAGTACCGCCCCAGATTTTAGCTGGACCCATGACGGTAAGACTGAATCCTTACATGAACTCACCGGCACGGATTACTATGTGGTGCTGTTTTTTAGTTCCAACTGCCCTCATTGCCAGATGGAAATACCTGAGTTCTATAAATTCATCAGTGAAATTGAAAACCTGAAAGTAGTGGCTGTCGGTCTCGAGGATGAAAAGAAAAGCTGGGAGGCCATGACTCAAGAATATTCAGAGTTTATCAATATTCTTGACCTGGATAAATGGTCGAGCCAAAAGGTTCAAGATTACGGTATCTCTGCCATTCCAACTTATTTGGTCTTGGATGCTGATAAGAAAATTTTAGCCAAACCTGAAGATTTCGAAGAGTTGAAATCTATGTTTGAAACTCGCTAATATTGCGCCTTTTTTTAAAAATGATAAAACGCATCTTGTAGATGCGTGATAGAAATATCATGGTGTGTCTTTACAATGCCTATCACGTCAAATCTCACTTCATGGTCAAGGTCCTGTTCGATTATATAGTGATTAATGGCTTTGGTCAGTAATCTGATCTTCTCCCGACTAATAAATTCATGAGGCTGGCCATAATAACTGCTCGCCCTTGTTTTGACCTCTACCGCGGCAAGAATATTGCCCTTTGAAGCGATAATATCAACCTCAGCTTTCTGAAACCGATAGTTCGTTTCTCGAATGATATACCCTTGTTGTTTAAGATAATTTGCTGCTAATAATTCCCCGGTTTTACCAAGTTCATTATGAGCTGCCATACTATCTAAATCTAATTTTTGCTTTACTTTTTGTAACCTTCATATCAACATAACTTCCCAGCAATAATGACCTGTTATCATCCACATGACCTGCAGGAAAATCAAATACAATTGGAAAATCGGTTCCTTCTGCGGCCTCTAAAACAATTTCTTCAAGTGTTTTTCCAAACCGATTGCCTTCATTCGATTTTAATCTGAAATCTCCCACAATTATTCCATCACAATTGTCGAAAAATCCGGCTCTTTTTAAACTTATCATCATGCGATCAATATGATACAAGGCTTCTCCCACATCCTCTATAAAGAGAATTTTTCCATTCATGTTTAAATTAGTGTCAGAAGCCAGCATACTGTAAACAATGGATAAATTACCTCCTACCAACTGACCTGAACTTTCACCCAGTCTGTTGTATTCTGAAGCACTAATCTTATACTGCAATTTCTTTCCAAACAAGGTTCGGTGCAAGGTTTGAATCGATTCTTTTTGAACAGGATCTTCCAGATCGAGAGTCAAGGGCATTTGACCATGAACCGATTGATAGCCCAATTCGTGAACTTTATTGTGAAGTACTGTGACATCTGAATAACCAATGATCCATTTTGGATGTTCAGAAAACTTGCTAAAATCAAGATCATCAATAATTCTAACCGTCCCATAGCCTCCTCTTGCGGCCCAGATGGCCTTGATACTGGGATCATCAAGTGCTTTTTGCAAGTCTTCAAGTCTTTCATCATCTGATCCTGCAAATGTATTGTCCTGAGAAAGGAGGTGATTCCCAAAAAACACCACCAATCCCCAATGATTGGCCAACTCAATTCCAGGATCAACAGAACTTCTATCCTTTATCTTACCTGCCGGAGCCAGGATGATAATCGTATCTCCTTTCTTAAGATACGGCGGTCTTATCAGGTCTCTGGTGATGATCGCTTCTTCATCGTTTTGGGCATTAAGCATTTGACTCATTCCAACAAGAACAATACATGCCAAAAAGGATATTTTCAACTTCTGGTACATTTTAAATTTTTTGATAAAAATAGAATTTAAAATTTATTTTCTTACCATCATCAAGAATTATGACAGCAGGTCTTGATAAATAAAAATAAAACCCCACATGTTTCGCCTTTTTCTTACTTTTGTGGTCTTAATTTTTACACATGCAAGATCCTAAAAGAACAACCATTACAGCTGCTTTGCCTTATACCAATGGGCCAGTTCATATTGGTCATTTGGCTGGTGTTTACGTACCAGCTGACATATATGCCAGATACCTTCGCCTTAATGGCCAAGATGTAGCATTTGTTTGTGGTTCCGATGAACACGGGGTTCCCATCACATTAAAGGCCAAAGCTGAAGGAATTACTCCTCAAGCGGTTGTGGATAAATACCACGAGATAATTAAAAAATCTTTTAAGGAATTTGGAATTACTTTTGATAATTATTCAAGGACAACTGCCAAAGTACATCACGAAACTGCCAGTGAGTTCTTCAGGGATTTATATGAAAACGACAAATTTATCGAAGAAACTTCGGCTCAGTTATACGATGAGGAGGCAAATCAATTTTTAGCAGATAGATTCGTTGTTGGAACCTGTCCAAAATGTGGATTTGAAGAAAGCTATGGAGACCAATGTGAAAATTGTGGAACCAGTCACAACGCACAGGATCTGATCAATCCAAAATCGGTGATTACAGGGAACAAACCTTCCTTGAAAGAGACAAAGCATTGGTACCTTCCTTTGAACGAATATGAGAGCTGGCTCAATGAGTGGATCGTAAAAGGACATAAAAACGATTGGAAATCCAATGTCCTGGGTCAGGTTAAATCATGGGTGGATGATGGTTTAAAACCCAGAGCTGTAACAAGAGATCTAGATTGGGGAATTCCGGTTCCTGTTAAAGGTGCTGAAGGCAAAGTCTTGTATGTTTGGTTCGATGCGCCGATAGGATATATTTCGTCGACCAAAGAATGGGCCGAAAAAACAGGAAAAGACTGGGAACCTTATTGGAAAGATAAAGATACGCGGCTCATTCATTTTATTGGAAAAGATAACATTGTTTTTCATTGTATTATTTTCCCTGCCATGTTAAAAGCCCAAGGAAGCTATATTTTACCTGAAAATGTACCAGCCAATGAATTCTTGAACCTTGAAGGAAACAAGATTTCTACTTCTAAGAACTGGGCCGTTTGGCTTCATGAATATTTAGAGGAATTTCCGAATATGCAGGATGTTTTAAGGTATGTACTAACTGCCAATGCTCCAGAAACGAAGGACAACGATTTTACCTGGAAAGATTTTCAGGCAAGAAACAATAATGAGCTTGTTGCCATTTTTGGCAATTTCATCAATCGAGTAGTGGTTTTAACCAACAAATATTATGAAGGGGTCATTCCAGCACCTGCTGCTTTTTCTGAGTTGGATAAAAAAACATTGGATCTTTTAGCTGAATACCCAGCTATTATTTCAGGTTCTATCAATAGATATAGATTTAGGGAAGCATTGAGTGAATTAATGAATCTGGCTAGACTAGGTAACAAATACCTGGCCGATGAAGAGCCATGGAAAAAAATTAAAACAGATCCTGAAAGAGTCAAAACAATCATGTTTGTTGCCTTGCAGATTGCTGCAGGCCTGGCTGTATTGTGTGAGCCATTTTTACCTTTTACCAGTAAAAAACTGAAGGGTATTCTCAATTTTGATGAACCGGATAATTTAGATTGGAATTCTGTGAGTTCTGAAAGTGTTTTAATACCAGCAAGCCACCAGATTAACAAGGCTGAATTGCTCTTCGCTAAAATTGAAGATGCTGATATTCAGAAACAAATTGAGAAGCTGGAAGTTTCTAAAAAAAGTCAGGAGAAGGTGATACTGGAGCCTCAAAAAGAAACTATTGAATTTGACGATTTTACGAAATTAGATATCAGAATAGGTACGATTCTCGAAGCCGAGAAAATTCCTAAAACTAAAAAACTTTTAAAATTAAAAGTTGATGTAGGCATCGATACCCGAACCATTGTAAGCGGTATTGCTGAGAGCTTTGATCCTTCAAAAATCATTGGGCAAAAAGTCTCTGTTTTAGTGAATTTGGCACCTAGAAAACTAAGAGGCGTTGAAAGTCAGGGTATGATTTTAATGAGTGATACTACAGAAGGGAAATTAAGTTTTATTGAACCTGACGCCGATTCAGTGGCCAATGGTGAAAAAGTGAGTTAATTCTTTGAAAATTGAATGAGAACATGAAATGAATTCTATTTGTTTCATGTTTTTTTATGCCTTAAATTCAAAAGAAATTAAATCCCTGTCAACCTTTTCACCGAAAAGTACGTCTTAGAAGTATAAGGCCTTTTGCAAGCATGTCCAAAGTCATTAAAATAAATAACGATTCTCAATTAATTGAATTGTCGCTTTTAAAAAATAGAAAGGCACAAAAACAATTATTCGACAAATATGCCCCAAAAATGCTCGGCTTGTGTTCTTATTATATAAAAGATCTTCAGCAATCAGAAGAAGTTATGATGAGTGGATTTTTTAAGGTTTTTATCAAATTAGAACAGTATGCGAATAAAGGGAGTTTTGAAGGTTGGATCAGAAAGATAATGGTGTACGAGAGTATCGCTTTTCTTCGCAGAAAGAAAGAACTCATTTTTACTGATAAGATTGAACACTTTGAAAAACATATAGAAACTGAAATTGAGCTTTGTATCGATGCGGATGATTTACATAATTATATCAATCGATTGCCTGAAAATTGCAAAATCGTATTTAACATGTATGTCATCGAAGGTTATAAACATAGTGAAATAGCGGAAATTTTGGGTGTCAGTGCCGGGACGAGTAAAACCCAGCTCCATAGAGCGCGAAAAGCTTTAAAGGAGATGATATCGAAGCACCAAAAAAGAGTATTATGAAACACGTTAAATACAGAGATAAACTACAAAATAAACGTATAAAACCTTCTTCAGGATCTTGGGATATCTTGGAAAAAGCACTCGATACTCAAGAAAAGAAGGAGAGAAAAAGACGCTGGCCATTTTTAAAAATAGCGTCAATTGTATTGATAGTAATTTCAGTCAGTTACTTTTCTTTATCTCCCGAAAAGAAAATTGATAAAACGCCTGTAAAGACTTCGCCGAAAATGGAAGTTGCTTCCCCCGCAGTAAAAAAAGACAAGATTACTCCAAATGAAGAAAATCAGGTTATTTCTGCTGACATAGCGAATCCGGTTAAGACTTCGCCCATCACAGATCCAGCTTCAGATGATCCAGTAATCATCGCATCAAAAGATAATTCAGCTCCACTGGTTGTTCCTGATGAAAATTTAATCGAAGTTTCCATTAATGACAGTATAACAGGAGTCATTCAAGTAGCAGAAATGCCCAAGTCTGAAGAAGAACTCATCGATGAGGAAGTAGATCAGCTGTTGAGAAACTCGAAAATTAAACTTGTAGTAAATGGTCAAATCTCATCAGAAAAAGTAGTAAGCTCAGAGGCACTCCTCAACTCAGTCGAGGAAGATCTTTACAAGGATCTAAAGCAAAAATTAATTGAAAAAATCACAAATAAGCTTAAAAACCCAAAGGAAATTGTCACTTCTCGTGATAACTAATCCGCTGACCATTCTCCCATGAAAAATATTCTATCCTTTGTATTTGTACCCGTATTCATTCTTTTTTATACGCCTGCTTTTGCCCAGGAAACTAATGAGGACGATGAAAATAAAGCCGTTCTACAGGAAAAAAAAGAGGCGGCAATTCTTGAAGAAAAAGAAGCCTTAAAAAAAGAAGTTATAGATATTAACGAACGGTTTAACAATGATGAAATCACCAGAGAAGAGGCTGATCAGTTAAAGGAAAAAGCAGCTGATATTCATGCCTTAAACATTGAAAATCGAATTGCGATTCTTGAAAATGAGGCGGCCTTAAATTCACGGGCTCAATATGCAGATAAAAGTCATGATACACTCTCTGATAAGACCTCTGAAATATCACATATAGAGATAAAGGTATTTGATGAGGTGGATCCTTTAGTTGATATCAATCTGGGGCATCAAAAAAAATATGATAAAAGAACTCATTCAAATCTATTAGTAGCCTTTGGTTTAAATAACGCCATTATTGAGGGGCAATCACTTGATAATTCGCCTTACAAAATCGGTAAGAGTAAATTTTTCGAGATCGGGTGGACTTTTACAACCCGGGTACTTAAAGAATCAAATGCGATTCGTTTTAGATACGGTTTTGCTTTTCAGTTCAACGGCTTAAACCCGACTGACAATATGTATTTTGTTCAAGATGGAGAACTTACCTACTTAGAAGAATTTCCAGGGAATTTGACCAAATCAAAATTGCGAATGGACAATTTGGTATTCCCTGTTCATTTAGAATTCGGCCCCTTTAAAACAATCGATAAAGGCGATTATATAAGGTATTCGACACGTAAAAAGTTTAAATTTGGGATTGGGAGTTATTTCGGATTCAATATGCGAACACGACAAAAACTAAAATACACTGAAAATGGATCCAAGAAAAAAGAGAAGATCACCCAAAGCTATAATACCAGTAATTTGATCTATGGTCTGAGCAGCTATATCGGTTTAGATGCTTTCTCATTTTATGTAAAATACGACCTGAATACTATTTTCAATGAACCAAATCCAAAGGAAAACAACATCTCCCTCGGTCTGCGTTTCGATCTTTAAGCAGCTCTCCTAAAAAACCCAATGATCATTTTTTTCCTGGGGTTTTTATAATTCTCCTGTTTTTATTCTTAATGAAACGATACCTTTGTCTTTTCATTTTCGCCCATGCAATTAATCCCATTTATCACTTCGCAAACCAGGCTTCCCATAAAAGGAGTTGAAAACACAATTGAACTTTTAAATCAAGATTGTACCGTCCCTTTTATCTCAAGATATCGAAAGGAGAAAACAGGCAATCTCGATGAAGTTGAAATAGGTCGGATTGTGGAATTCAAAAAAGTTTTTGAAGATTTGGAGAAACGCAAATCAACAATTTTAAAAGCACTTGAGGAACAGGACGTTTTAACCGATGCTTTAAAATCTGAAATTGAGGCAACGCTTGAAGTCAACACCTTAGAAGATCTGTACCTTCCCTTTAAAAAAAAGAGAAAAACCAAGGCAGAGCATGCCCGAAACAATGGTTTAGAGCCCCTGGCCAAGATTATTATGAGCCAAAAGCCCGCTTCGCTCTTCTCGATCGTTTCTAACTATACTTCCAGCGAATTAAATGAAGAATCGGCCCTTGAAGGAGCCCGGCATATTATTGCGGAATGGATCAACGAAAGAACCAGCGTAAGAAACAGGCTGCGATGGCATTTGAATAAATTCGCTCGAATTCAAACCAAGGTGGTTAAATCCAAAGCTGATGATGAAAAAGCCCTGAAGTTTTCAGACTATTTTAAATGGGAAGAAGATCTTAGATCCTGTCCATCACATCGTCTACTTGCCATACTAAGAGCTGAAAGAGAAGGGTTTTTACGCATCTCTGTTACTATTGATAAGGAGAAAGTGCTCCAGGAAATCAAACAAAGAGTTATTCAAAGACCATCGGAATGCGCCACTCAAATTTCATTGGCCATTGAAGACGCATTCAAAAGACTTTTATTCCCCTCCCTATCGAATGAAATCCTCCAATCTGCGAAAGAGAAAGCAGATGAAAATGCAATTCTGGTTTTTTCTAAAAACCTAAGGCAACTAATGCTTGGTGCACCCTTGGGCGAAAAAAGAATATTAGCCATTGATCCCGGGTTTCGTTCGGGATGTAAAATTGTCTGTTTAAACAAGCAAGGCCGATTAGAGCACAATGAGAATATTTACCCTCATGCACCCACCAATGATAGCAAAGGCGCCATGAAAAAGATCAATTCTCTGGTAGATGCATACAAAATTGAAGCCATCGCCATCGGAAATGGAACTGCTTCTCGAGAAACTGAGCGCCTAGTAAAAAATATCCGTTTTAATAAAGATGTGCAGGTATACATTGTAAACGAGGCAGGAGCTTCCATTTATTCAGCTTCTAAAATTGCCAGAGACGAATTTCCTACCTATGATGTGACCGTGAGAGGAGCGGTGTCAATTGGAAGAAGACTGGCAGACCCTTTGGCTGAATTGGTGAAAATTGACCCTAAATCAATTGGGGTTGGACAATACCAGCACGATGTAGATCAACATAAATTAAAACACAGTCTTGACACGGTGGTTGAAAGTTGTGTGAATACCATTGGCGTAAATGTGAACACAGCCAGCGTTTCACTCTTGGGATATGTTTCCGGTATTGGTCCCAAACTCGCTCAAAATATTGTTGACCACAGAAAAGAAAATGGTGCCTTTAGATCAAGGTCGGATATCAATAATGTTGCAAGACTCGGAGGCAAAGCTTATCAGCAGGCCGCTGGTTTTTTACGTATTAAAAATGCGAAAAACCCATTGGATGATTCTGCGGTACATCCGGAAAGTTATGAATTGGTATCCAGGATTGCCAAAGATGAAAGCGTTGAATTGAATGAGATGATTGGAAATAAGACCCTCCTTGACAAGGTAAATCTTCAAAACTACTGTAGCGCTGACATTGGACTTCCAACCTTGACTGATATTGTAGAGGAACTTGAAAAACCTGGTGCTGACCCAAGGGAAAAAGCCAAAATTTTCAGCTTCGATCAGAATTTGAGAAGTATTGATGACTTACGAGAAGGACAACTACTGCCAGGAATTATTAACAACATTACAAATTTTGGATGTTTTGTTGATATCGGCATTAAAGAAAATGGCTTGATCCATGTTTCAAATCTTTCCGACACTTTTGTAAAAGATGTCAATTCCATTGTAAGTCTTCATGAGCAAGTGATTGTTAAAGTATTGGAAGTTGACAAAAACAGAAAACGTATTCAACTGGCCTTGCATACCAAACCTAAGACAGAACTAGGACGCACTTAAGGCAAATTCCACGGCTTTCTCAGCATGTAGTTTGGTCGTATTAAAAAGTGGAATATCAATATCTTCCGGATATATCAATAAAGGAATTTCTGTACAACCGAGGATCACTCCTTCAGCCCCTTGACTGATCAAGTCCTGTATCACCGAAATATATATTCTCTTCGATTCTTCTTTCATAATTCCATGGATTAATTCATTGTAAATAATGTCATGTACCTGATTTCTTGCTGATGGATCAGGCACTAAAACTTCAATTCCTCTCTTTTGAAGAATATCCTTAAAAAAAGCCTTTTCCATGGTAAATTTTGTACCCAATAAGGCGATTTTTTTTAAGGAAAAGGCCTTGATTTCATCGGCAGTCACCTCAGCGATATGAATCACAGGAATAGTCGTGCATTGTTCAATGGCAGGAACACATAAATGCATCGTATTGGCACAGACAAGAATCATTTCAGCACCTGAGGACACCAATGAATTCGCTCGTTCCTGCATCAAAGAGTCTAAGGCTGGCCAATCATCATTTGCTTGCAATTCAGCAATTTCTGCGAAATCTACAGACTCAATAACACAATTCGCAGAATGAGAACCTCCTCTCAGTTGCTTGACCTTTTCATTGAGAAGTTTATAATATAGCAGGGTTGACTCCCAACTCATCCCTCCTATTAATCCAATTTTTTTCATCTTTATTCCTGATCAACGATATTCAATACACTTAAGCGATCTCTATTCACTGTCAATTTCGTAACATCCGGTCTTGAATAATGACCTACAACATCAAAATTCTGTCGTTCTTCAAAAACACGGTTAAAATCAATATCCTGAACAATCAACCCTTCTGAATCCACTTGAGGCTCGATAATCCATTCCCCATCAGGTCCTGCAATACAGGAACCACCATTTGCCAGAGTATCAGGGCAATCCGAAAGTATTTCATTCAAATAAGGAGTTTCGTCTGGAAAGTCACTGCTACGCATCAAACTTGACACTGAAATCACAAAGGATCTTGATTCTCTGGCAATGAATCTTGTGATATCTTTGGTATTGTGATCAGATCCTGGCCACACGGCAACATGAAGATTCTCACCCAAACCATATAAGGCCGTTCTGGGCAAAGGCATCCAATTTTCCCAGCAATTCAATCCACCTACTGTAAATTGTTTTAAGGCGTGTACCTGCAAACCATGACCGTCTCCGGGAGACCAGGTGAGCCTTTCATCATAGGTAGGCTGCAACTTTCTATGAACCGATTTAATATCTCCATGTTCATTGATATAAACCAACGAACAATATAAACTATGACCACCTCTGTCTATTGGACGCTCTATGATCCCAAGGTAAACTGCTATCTTTTTCTTCGCACAAAGGCTCGTAATTTGATCCAGATCTCCTGATTCTATCTGAACCGCATTTCTTGCATATTCGGCATGCATTTCTTTTTGCATTTTAGAATTAAACTCGGTCGCTTTTGTCAAACCTAACCAAAACGGATACCCTGGCAGAAGACCTTCTCCAAATATCAAAAGTTCGCATTTTTGATCAGAAGCTTCCTTTATTTGCCTAATTATTTTTTTTATAGTTGCTTCCTTATTTAGCCAAACCGGTGCTATTTGGGCCATTCCTATCCTTAATTTTGATCTGCTATTTGACATAATTCTTCAATTCAATTCAAATGTTATCTCGGGATTTAAAGATAAGTTCTTTTTTATTATCATTCATGGAAAGGGCAATCCTATCAAGGACATTTGAAATAAAAAAAATAAGTATCTTGTTCCTTTCAAAGTCCTTTTTATGAAACTTCCTTGTCTTAGACTTTTTTATATCCTATTGATCTTTTTCTTTGTGTCATCCGCTGCTGTAGCGCAAAATACTTCGGCTTCGAAAGATAGCATAGCTGTACCTTCTGAATCTATTGCTATTGGAGATATTTCTGAAGAATCGGAAAAACTGGGTCAGCAATTACTCAAACTAAAAGGAACCTTAGACCAAAGCAGCAGAATTACTGAAATTGACTCCATTGTTGTTGCAAAAACACCCGAAATTATTGCACTTGTAGACTCTGCTTTTTTAAACCGTGATGATGTAACACTAAGAGATCTGAAAGTCCGAAAAGTTGAGTGGAACAATTACAAGACCGTCTTAAACGAATATCAAAGTGTCGTAAAAAACAGGTCCGAAGAAATTAGTAAAATCATTAACGATCTTTTCTATGACTTAAACCGTTGGGAAAAGACTAAAAAAGAGCTGGCTGGAAGAAGTGAATCTAAAGACATGGAGGAGAGTTTCGATGAGGCCATTGTTGCTTTAGATGAAATGATGAAAGCTGCTCATCTTCGCTTAGACAGTGTATTTCTGACCCAGAAAAAAATCACTGAACTGGTGTTGGTGATAGATGAAGAAATTTCAAATATAGAATTTGCCGAGAATCAAAGACGGAAGGACTATTTTGTTTTTGATAGTAAACCTCTATGGGAAAAGCCTGAAAAATTAATGATAGGTGATAGTATCGCCACAGAAACCTTATCTTCTTACGGACTCATTATTGACGGTATAAAACAGAATCGAAAGCAGTTTCTCGATTTTTATCACCTCAACTTTAAAACCTTTATTCTTCAGGTTATTTTCTTAATTCTTTTATTGGCCTTTTTGATCTTTGCAAATAGGAAATGGAATAAATCCTTTCTTTCATTGAGAAATCCTATAGAAATTCAAGCGAAAACTATTCTTATGAATCCCATATTGACAACCCTGTCAGTTGGTGTTCTGGTATCAGCTTTTTTCTACGACTCCATGGTGCCGGCCTATGCCGAATTTCATATAATGATTGTTTTATTTGCTACTGTATTATTACTTCCCAAGGTAACTGATAAAAAATTCAGTCTTTTTTTATGGATGCTGTTCCTGGTGTATTTGATCAATACTTTTGAAGCCTTTATAGGTGTTAAGGCAAATTTAGTAAGAGGCTTGCTCATTATAGATGCGATCATTTTATTTGCTTCCTTATTTATTGGAAGAAGAATAGTAAAAGCCAATCCTTTGAAATTTTCACAGGTGATCAAACCGTTCAAATTTGTCTCTATCCTTTACATGTTTTTATTGGTGATCTCGATGGTGGCAAATGTCATAGGTATGGTGGCTCTTTCTAATTACCTGACAAAGGCGGTCATTGTGTCTCTCACATTTGGTGTGATCATTTACTTGGCCATAAAGGTGTTTACAAGCATCTTTATTCTGATATTTAAATTCAGGAGCGCTACAAATATCCAAACCTTAACGTCCATGGTAAAGGCAACTCACCAAAGAATTAGGCCTTTATTCAATTTTATTGGACTCTTGTTTTGGTTGTTTTTTACCCTCAATGGATTCGAGCTGTATGACTATATCATTAATGCCTATAACGAACTTCTTGCGATCGAATGGAGAGTCGGGGAAATGACTATTTCTTTGGGTGGCATTCTGGCCTTTGCTGGAATCTTTATTTTTACGCTGATTATTGCCAAAATTGCAGCCGCGCTTTTCCAGGATGAGTGGATGGTCAACGTGCTGCCAAGAGGTGTTGCGCCGGCAATTTCACTGGTGCTGCGAATTGTTGTAATTGCCCTTGGGTTATACGCAGGCTTCACAGCCGCAGGTGTAGACCTGAGCAAATTAGGTTTCATTCTCGGCGCCCTGGGGGTAGGTATTGGTTTTGGCCTTCAAAATGTTGTTCTCAATTTTGTATCCGGACTTATTCTGGCCTTTGAAAGACCTATTAATTTAGGGGACACCATCGAAGTAGATATGGAGATGGGCGTGGTTACAAATATCGGCGTTAGATCCAGTAATATCAGGGCTTATTCAGGTGCGGAAGTGATTATACCAAACGGTGACCTTATTTCAAAAAAAGTAATTAACTGGACACTGTCCAATAGAAATCGGAGAAGTAAGGTTCCTATGAAAACCTCTCCAGATGCAGATCCTGAAAAGGTGATTGAATTATTCAATCAGATCGCTCTGGAGCATCCCAACACGAGTCCCGAACCACCGCCAAAAACCTATTTTTACGGCTATGGACCAGATGGAAATCTTAATTTCGCTCTCATGTATTGGACGACTTTTTCGGATACTTTAAAAACCGATAGTAATATCGCACTTGCCATTTTCAAGAAACTTAAAGAAGAGGGAATACAGGCTCCGGCACCGGTCAGAAGAATCATTGCTCAAGAACCGAACAAAGGAGAATAATTCTCCTTCAAACGCAGGGATGTTTATGATTCGAGTCTTTTATTCATGATCCAAAAAAACAAAGGAGGTATTGTGGCCAGCAACATCATACCAGGGTAACCAGTTGGCATCTGAGGGCTTTCTGGTATGGATTCCAAGAGTTGGTATTTTTTACTTGCCTTATAGTGATGATCGGAATGTCTCGACAGGTTAAAAAGCATTAGTCTGCCCAATTGATGATCCGAATTCCAGGAGTGTTTGTGTTTTACGCGTTCATAACGACCCGCCTCGTTCTTCTTTCTTAAAAGTCCATAATGTTCAATATAATCTACAGTACCCAGTAATAAGATGCCAATCACTGCAGACATGATAAAAGCAATCAATACTTTGGCATCGAAAAAGAAGTAGATCAATCCAAGCACCACAAGGTTTGCGATTGAATAAACAATCATTTTGTTAGACAGGGAAATCACTGGTTTACCCTTGCGCTTCATTCTATTATTCTCAATGTTCCAGGCCTTGGCATAACTCCTAAAATGTGAGGTAAACCAAAACGAATACAACCATTGATCTTTCTTGGCTGTCGCCGCGTCCCCTGGGGTTGCCACCTCTCGATGATGTCCTTCATTATGATAAGGAAGAAAATGGGTGTTTAAAGATGTAAGCAATAATAGTTCTCCCAGGAATCGTTCAATTCTTGAAGAGCGATGCCCTAATTCATGTCCGATATTGATTCCCATGACCCCGCATAATAAACCCATTGAAAAAACTTTCCCAAAATAGCTCACTGAAAATAAAGGTGTTAAGTCAATGACCACTAAAAATGAAACGAGCATGAGTAACTGAACCGGTATTGAGAGGTAAAGTATCCAATCATACAATTTTGAATTCTTTTCTAACAACATGGTTTCCTGATCAAGATTTCCGCTATCGGGTTTTATAAATAGTTCAGAAACCGG
>NZ_JBPCUJ010000103.1:0-3465 GCF_051011215.1 Lutimonas sp. | reverse complement strand
CATCCTGACCCAGATTTTCATTCTCCACCAGCTTTTTGGCAAAATCCAGCAGTAAGGCATCTCCTTTAGGGCTGACGATTATTTGAGTATATAGCAAGGGGTGGTTTATGCCACCAAATTGATGAGGGAAAACCTTTCCGAAACCTTTTAGATCAACTTCGTAGGGGCGATTATCCTGGTTTTTAAATTGATAAGAAGAAAGGTCATTCAATAAGTTCCAGTATTGGCCAGCTAATTTTTCTGCTTTTCTTTTTTCATTCCATTTATTTATCCATGACGGATAATCTTTATAATAATATTGACTACTTATAAAATCACCGTTGTCAGTGGAATACCAAATAGCTTTTCCATAATGACCTGCCATTGAAATAGCACCACGGTCTTTTCCGGAAATCCCGAAGATTTTGGCATCACCATTCGAGGCCTTGTATAAATTATCACTGAAGGTTTTTGCTAAAATCGCCTTAGGTGACCGTCCCGAAGTTCTAGATGCTTTCTGAGCAGGATCCAATTGAGCAGACTTTTTAGTCTTCTCTCGTGTCGGTAATAGTGGTGCCTCAGGATCCTCAATATTATACCCGATTTCACCAGATTCAGAATGATACCATACATTACCTATCATTCCATGTTTTGATGGAGTAGTGCCTGTAGCCAATGTTGTATGACCAACAATGGTTTCTGTATTCGCATGCTGATAATGAGCATTGCTAAAGTAAGTTCCATTATTAAGTAAATAGTTAAATCCACCTTCCTGGAATTGGTTTTCGTATCTTTTTATAAGATCACCTCTGAGGCCATCAACTGTAATTTGAAGTACTAATTTAACTTCTTTATGGCTTCTTTCTTTTGGTTTTTCACATGCCAAAAGGAGAAGGAATACAATCGCAATTATAATTTTAGGAGCAGTAAATAAATGTATTATTTTCATTTCAAATATTGATAAAAAGTAAATTACTTCAAAAAAGGATTGCTTACGATGGGTGCAATCTGGATTCTAATGTTCCATAAGGCTCCATAATCATCCGGTTTGATAATGGAATATTGAGGCTCCAATCTAAGTTTCCAGGGTGTGTTTCCCCATTTCACTGTTTTAGTTATGCCCAGACCGATTGGTAAGGTCACTTTATTACCCGATTCAGCATTCCAATCAATAGAAATATTAGGTCCCATGCCTATTGACATACCCTTGCCTTGGATTTGTTTTCTGAGAATATACTGAATATCTGTTTTTGTGACATCTGCACGATCTGTATCTCCACCTACAGAATTCCAATGCTGAATGATGGTTCCTATGGTCCATTTTTTAGTAATGCTTAATGCCATTAGCGCTGGCCCCATTTGAAACTTGCCACTGCCTAAATAATCTTCAGAAGCAGTTGGGAAACTAAACGTAAGCCCTGCTCCCCAGATCAATCCATCCTTTTTATCGGGTCCGTACAGCGAAAACACATTCATGTCACCTTGCCCGGTTTTTGTATCTGTTTTTTCTCCATTCTCATCAAATATAGGAACAGATACGATAGGGAAAACAGGTCGGACCAGAAGCATTTTTGATTTACCAACTGGTACAGGAAGCGAAGGTTGAAAATTAAAGACATTTGACATATGGGTTCCACTGACAAGGTCTCCTGAATTAAAACTTAAATTTTCCTGAAAGATGAGGGACCAAAACTTAGATAGTGGGTTTTCTAATTGCCTGTTTAGATCATCAATGGTAACTTTTTCAATATTCTCAACGTTGTTTTGGTTCGATGTATTTTCGTTTTCCTGTGCCTTTACCTTATTGAAGGAAAGGATAACAAGTAATACAACAACGAGTACTTTTTTCATGTAATATCAAAAAAAAACCTCCAATTAAGGAGGTTTATATTAATTTTATTAATGTCCCCAGTCTCCATCGACCTTCATGTCGGAGCCGTCAAATTCAATGTATTTTTTCACATCAAATGGCATCAACTTCATTTGATTTTCAACCATGTCTTTGATGGCCTTTGTTTCAGGTCTGGCATTAGATATTCCTGTTAAGGGAATTCCTTTTCCGTTTTGTTTGTCAGGATATTCTTGTTTCATCAATTCATGTCTGATCTGCATTCTTGTAAATTGACCCTGTGTATGAATTAAAGGTACAAGATGTGGGTTGTGTTCTTTCGGATCCTGGTATAAATCATAAAAAGAAGCGCCAATTCCTGTTGCCGCTCCGGGATCATCCGAGATCAGATGTCTTTTGTACCTGCCTTTGACGATAGCTGCCAAGGTATGGCCTTGGTAGACATACACATAATCTCTTCGGCCAAAAGTGTCGCCATTTAATAATATAGAAGACTGGTCCAGTCCGTCAATAATTCTGTCTTTGGGGATATACTTTTCTGCACCACCAAGTTTAGCAAAAGTTGTGAATAAATCTGAAACGTGAACAATGTCACCTACCAACTGCCCTTTTTTAATGGTACCCGGCCAGTAGGCAATGGCAGGAACTCTAATTCCACCTTCAGTAAAATCTCCTTTACCTCCAGTAAATAAAATTTCAGTCATACCCCATCCCGGTGGAGGGTTATGTACCATTGGACCATTATCTGCCATGATTAAAAAGAGGGTGTTTTCAGCAATTCCTTCTTCATGAAGTGTTTCTTTTACCCTTCCAACGAAGGCATCCAATCTCGCATAAGCATTTGGGACTTTTCCTCCATTCAATGTTGCTTTTTGAGGTTCTGGTTTCAGAAAATTTAGAAAGTTAGGCCAGTACTGCACGAAAAACGGCTTTTTAGATTGAGCATTTCTTTTTATAAAGTCGATGGTTCTGTTTTCAGATTCGGTCTCCATTTTTTCATAACACTCATTGCTATTTCCACACCATTCTTCCGCGAGTTCACCTTTTTTAGCATCTAAGATTTGAACCCAACCTTTTGGTAATAATCCCGGATCATCTAATTGATAAGGATCTTTAGGGTACTGTTCAGGGTGTAAGCCTAAAATTGCATTAACAGCATTTCCTTGAGGATTGTAAAGAGAAGTAATTTGGTTCATTGGAGTAAATAGGGCCTCATCAAATCCTTGATTGTGGAGGTAACTTTGTTCAATATCGCCTAAATGCCCTTTTCCGAAATGAGCTGTTGCATATCCGGCGCCCGAAAGCACTTCAGCAAGTGTTACTTCCTCCTTAGCTAAACCTGAAAACTCATGCGGCATTCCAACAACTCCCATCCCATTTCGCACTGGGTGACGTCCTGTCAAAAAAGCAGCTCTAGTAGGTGTACAGGCAGGTTCTGAGTACATTCTTGTGAAATTAATTCCTTCTTCAGCCAGCTGATTTATAATAGGAGTTTCATAGCCCAAGGCTTTTTGAATATGTGGAAAACCAACCGATCCATATTGCTGATCATCCCAAAGAATATAAACTATGTTCGGGGTGGTTCCGTGTTCTTTTTTCAGTTCATCAAGACGTTTTTGGATGTCTTTGTCTTCGCC
>NZ_JBPCUJ010000102.1:0-26961 GCF_051011215.1 Lutimonas sp. | reverse complement strand
AAAACAAAAAACCCACAACTACCGTTGTGGGTTTTAACTTATGCGGAGAAAGAGGGATTCGAACCCCCGGAGGTGTGACCCTCGCTGGTTTTCAAGACCAGTGCATTCGACCACTCTGCCATTTCTCCATGAGTGTATTCGATTGCTCAAATGCGAGCGCAAATATAAAACGCTTTTTTGTTTTACTAAAGTATTTTATAATTTTTTTTCTACTATTTTAAATTAAAGTTCTAATTAAATAAATGCTACTTTTATCGCTTATTTTTTCAGATGGAATTAGAATTGATCCTATTAGCGTTTATTGGCCTGGTCACTGGTGTCATAAACACCTTGGCTGGAGGTGGTTCCTTATTGACCTTACCCATGCTCATCTTTTTAGGATTACCGCCAAGTGTCGCCAATGGAACCAATCGGGTAGCTATCTTGATTCAGAGTATTGTAACGAACGCTGGATTCAGGAGTAAAGGGATCAACACCTACCCTTTTAGTATATATTTTGGTATTTCCGCCACTTTGGGTGCCATTTTAGGAGCTCAGCTTGCCATAGAAATTGACGGGGCCTTATTTAATAAAATTCTTGCTATTATAATGGTTGTTGTGGTCGCATACCTGGTATTCAATCGAAAAACAAGGCTTGAAGACCTTGTTGAAAGGGTGAGTGGTAAACACCTATGGATCAGTATCATTTTATTTTTCTTTGTTGGTATTTATGGCGGATTTATTCAGGCTGGCGTAGGTTTCTTAATGTTGCTGGTTCTGTCAGGTATTAACAGATTTTCTTTGGTAAAAAGCAATGCCTTAAAAATTGTTATTACTGGGATTTATACCGTGTTTGCTGTAATCATATTCTATATCAACGATAAAATTAACTGGGAATATGGGTTGATACTTGCAGCTGGAAACGCTATTGGGGGATGGTTTGCAAGTCGGTGGTCTGTATCTAAAGGTGATGGACTGGTAAAAATTTTCCTCGTCGTTATGGTCATCATCATGGCTGTCAAACTTTGGTTTTTTACCGATTAATATCAAAGGATTTTAAATTAGTAATTGGAATGTTTTTATGATCAACTGAATCTACTTTGGACAAAGGAGATCCGCTTTTCAGAAATTCCAAAAATAAACTTAATTGAGCCTCCTCTCCCTGCGCCTCTGCATACACACTCCCATCGGGCTCATTTCTCACAAAGCCTGTCAAACCTAATGAAAGTGCTTCGTCACAGGTATACTTTCTAAACCATACACCTTGTACCAAACCGCTTACTTTTATCTGATAATTTCGAATCATAAATTCATCCACAGTTATTATTTTTTCCAACCTGGGAAAAGCCTTTTATGAGCTACACTTTTTACCCCTGTCAAATTTAAAACTAAAAATCCAAAACTTATTAGTTCTTGTTTTTCACTTGTCACATATTATAGTAACTTTGCTTTTCGTTTTTTTTAATTCAATTTTCATGAGTAATTCAATAGGTAATCTTTTTAAACTAACAACATTCGGAGAATCGCACGGACCTGCCATTGGGGGTGTTATAGATGGATTTCCGGGAGGAATAGAGCTTGACCTTTCATATGTTCAGCAGGAGCTTGACAGAAGAAAGCCTGGTCAATCTAAAATTACCACTCAAAGAAAAGAGCCGGATCAGGTGGAGTTTTTATCGGGAATTTTTGAAGGAAAATCTACCGGAACATCCATAGGTTTTCAAATTAAAAATACGAATCAAAAGAGTAAAGATTATTCTCATAATGTAGATGTGTACCGTCCTTCTCATGCAGATTATACCTATGATCAGAAATATGGGGTAAGGGATCACAGAGGTGGAGGAAGAAGTTCTGCAAGGGAAACAGCCAATTGGATCGTCGGTGGCGCCATCGCTAAACAGCTCATCAAAGATGTCAAAATAACTGCATTTACGTCTTCCGTCGGTGAAATATTTATTGACAAACCATACCAGGATTTTGATTTTGCAAACATTGAGCAAAATATCGTTCGTTGTGCCGATCCTGACACGGCGGAAAAAATGATCAGCCATATCAGTGAGGTGAAAAAACAAGGTGATACCGTTGGAGGAACCATTACCTGCGTCATTCAGAACATTCCAATTGGATTAGGAGAACCCATCTTTAATAAATTACATGCCGCACTGGGACAAGCTATGCTCTCCATAAACGCCGTAAAAGGTTTTGAGTATGGAAGTGGTTTCTGTGGTGCAAAAATGAAGGGCAGTGATCACAACGATTTGTTTAATCAGGATGGATCGACCAAGACCAACCTGTCTGGAGGCATTCAAGGAGGTATTACGAATGGAATGGATATTTACTTTAGAGTTGCTTTTAAGCCTGTAGCTACCTTGATTCAAAAACAAGATACCATCGACTCTAAAGGAAATAATGTAGAAATGCAGGGACGAGGCAGACATGATCCCTGTGTTGTGCCAAGAGCTGTTCCTATTGTTGAAGCATTGGCCGCCATGGTCATGGCAGATTTTTACTTATTGGCCAGAGCCAGAAGCTAGATCTTTACCAATAATTTTTTTCCATTTTGATTTCCTTCCGGAAAAGGCTTTGAACTTTTCACAGGAGGCAGTGATATCGCGTATGACTTTTTCCTCATCTACTCCAATGATGGAAGCATATTTTTTTCCTATAATCTGAATCATGGAAGGCGTGAGCGATAAACGGTTGAAATTATCAATTCGCTGTTGATAATCCATTTTTTCGAATTTCATTCGATTCAAATCAATCAGGTAAAAGTCGTACTTCCCCTCACCCTTTTTACAGATCAAGGTATTCCCTTTGGAATGATCAAAATGGTGAATTTGTTTTTCATGTAAAAGATGGGTAAACTCTGTAAATTGCTCCAAAATCCTAACCCTGTCCGGATAATTTTCATCGATCAGTTTCTCAAAATTCAAATCGTAATTTAAATTTTTTGATACATAAAAACTATTGGTCAATCCTATTAAATTACTGTATTCTACATAGCCCAAGGGTTTTGGTGTTAGAATTCCTTTTTGAAGAAGTTTTTTCCCGTACTCAAAAGAACGTCTGGCCTTGGACTTCCTAACATATTTATAGGCAAAACGATTAATCAAGTGTGGCTTTTGAAAGGACTTAACATTCCATAGCTCATCGCCAACGTCAAATACTTTGATGGTATTTCTCTTCTGCCAAAAAATCTTTCCGGAATTATTGAATGACTGTATAATATCATTGATAGTATTCTCAATGCTATTGTCGTCCACATATGTTTTGATCATTTCAATTTCCCTTTAAAGTTTAGACTTCTAGCCAATTGCATGGATGTAGTTCAAAAAATTAATCTGCGTAAATGTAATAATTATGTCTCATTTAAAATAAAAATTTAATTCATGCGTTTAAGTTTAAGTTGGATTTGAAAAGTTCAACTCACTTCCCTCAAATAACAATTTTCTCACAATAACAATCTAGACAGAGTTTCTGTATAGAGCTAAATGTTGCCTTACTTCGTGTAATGGAGACATGTAAAAAGTATGAATTTACAATTAATTACTCTTTACGGATTAATTAATAGAATAATAAATGGCTGTACCTTAGTTGGTTAAAGCCCCTGAAGATCCCTTTTTTTTGGACCGCTATTGGAAGATAAAAATTCCTTGGCGGTCTTTTGTTTTAAAATAAAGGCACAAAAAAACTGCTTATTTTCATAAGCAGTTCTCAATTATGTTTATTCAGTTAGCTGGTTACTTCTTCAGCGCTTTATAAGATCCTACATTCGTTTCTTCCTGTACTCTGAACATGCCACTCCCGCTCGGGAATTCTGTAATATTATACATGATTGAATCTGTAGACAGCTCTGTATTTTTAAGATGCTGTGCAAGATCCTGCAACACATCCTCTCTGTTCAATTCATCATTGGTATCCAACACCAGTACATTCTCTGGTATGTTTAATACATTAATTGCACTAATAGAACTCTCGTTGAACTCAGTATTTGTGATGGCTTCCTTAAGTTCATAATGATCTATACCAAGGCCTTGTGTCGTATGTTGACCTTCATCATTATATACAAATCTTACCTGAAATTCATCATTTAAAAATTCACTTACCTCTAATAATACGACTTCATTCATACCTGTATTTTTTGGCGAAGAGGTATCTTGAAAATAAACTTCCTTCCATTTCTTACCGTCATACACTTCAATCGAGAATTCTCCCTTTTCATCTTCTACCTGAAGATTGTAGGTGACCTCAATCTGAGCGTCATCAATATTCGTCAAATCAGCAACAGGCGTCGTCAAGCTCGTTCTGTCATTTGACCTGTTACCATGAACATGATCATTAAACAGCGCAGCACCTGAGTCAAACTCCGATTCAATCGTAGGACCACTGTTAGGCATTACACCGGTATATCCAAACTGCCATCCTGTGGCGTTTGAATTAATCTCATAGATCCACCCAGCAGGAATCTCCGATTGGTCAAAACTTTCTTCTTGTATTTGTGCGGACATCGCTTGATTTATAAGCAAAGCAACTAGTAATAATCCGATCTTTTTCATTGTAATTGTTTTTGTTTTACCCATTTATAACGTTGTAAACCCAATTATATTTCATTCTTGCTCACAACTTGAATGCTAATATTTCCTTAAAATTTTTTAATAAATCCTACATGTTCATCACATTTCTTTTGGAATAAATTATCTTTGCTCGAATTTTAAAAATAACAAGACATGAACGACGGTTTATATGCAAAAATAAAAAGCTCAAAGGGAGACATCCTTTTAAAGCTTGAGATGGAAAAAACGCCTGGTACAGTTGGTAATTTTGTAGCACTTGCTGAAGGAAACTTAGAGAATTCAGCCAAGCCTCAGGGTGAGAAGTATTATGACGGCTTAAAGTTTCACCGTGTTATTCCTGATTTTATGGTTCAAGGTGGTTGTCCGTTAGGAACAGGTACCGGCAACCCTGGATATAGTTTTGAAGATGAATTTCATTCAGATTTAAAGCATGATAAACCAGGCATACTGTCAATGGCAAATGCCGGACCGGGCACCAATGGTAGTCAATTTTTTATCACACATGTACCAACTCCATGGTTAGATAACAAACATACCGTTTTCGGAGAAGTTCTGGAAGGACAGGATATTGTTGATGCTATTGCTCAGGACGATCTTATTGAGAACATGGATATTATAAGAGTTGGAGAGGCTGCAACAGCTTTTAATGCCGTTGAAGCTTTTAGAACATTTGAAGGAGCCAGAGAACAACGTATTGCTGAAGCCAAAGCGAAAATGGATGCAGAACTAGATAAATTGGCAGCCGGTTTTAATAAAACAGATAGTGGCTTAAGGTATCAGATCATTCAAAAAGGTTCAGGTGCTCAGGCAAGCCAGGGAAAAAATATATCAGTTCATTACAAAGGTCAATTAGCTGATGGACGGGTTTTTGATTCTTCTTATGACAGAAAACAGCCAATTGACTTTACTGTAGGAGTTGGACAGGTCATCAAAGGATGGGATGAAGGTTTGCAATTATTAAAAGTGGGTGATAAAGCCCGATTGGTAATTCCTTCTCATCTGGCTTATGGTTCTCAAGGAGCTGGAGGTGTCATTCCACCGGATGCTACCCTTATTTTTGACGTAGAGTTAATGGATGTAAAATAATCGTATCCTTTTTCCAGAAAAGCATCTGATTTAACAATCAGGTGCTTTTTTGTTATAGAGTTTTGTTGTAACTTCACTTATAAATTGAACAAAACCATGAAGTTTTTTAATAGATTCATTTGGTCCTGCATCATTTTGATGGGACCATTATACCTTGAAGCGCAGGAAGAAGAAAGTAATCCACTCCTTACTGATAAGTTCTATGTGGAAGCAGGAGTATTCATTCCGCAAAAAGATGTCAAATTTGGTGCCGATGGAGATTTAGGAGAAGATATTGACTTTGGAAGAACCTTTGATTTTAATGATAATCAAGCCACATTTTTCTTCAATGGTGAATGGCGATGGAATAAAAAATGGCGATTAACAGGTGAATATTTCGCGGTTAACAACGCGTCTAGGGTAACTTTGGATAGGGATATCGTTCTCGACAATATCACCTTTGAAGAAGGCACCTTTGTGAGAGGCGGTGTCGAGTTTGCGCTATTTAGAGTGTTTGTAGGAAGAACTATTTCAACGGGTCCCAAACATTCATTGGGTGCTGGATTGGGAGTACATATGGTGAATATTGGTGCCTTCCTGGAAGGTGAAGTGAGAACTGATCAAGGAGATAAAGAATTTAGAGCTCCCAGAACCAGTTTTTTAATACCACTTCCAAATTTAGGTGCTTGGTACCACTGGGCTCCTACCCCAAAATGGGCCGTGTCTACCAGACTTGATTACTTCGGAATTTCTATTGATAAATACTCGGGAGGATTATGGAATATAGCTCCAGGTCTCAAATACCAGATTATTCAGAATTTTGGAGTAGGTTTGGATTATCGTTTTTTCTTCTTAAATGCTAAGGTAAGCGATGACCTTTGGCAGGGAGAGTTTGATATGAATTTTTCTGGCCCCTTAGTTACTTTACACGGTAATTTTTAATAAAAATGATGCAATCAGACCCTTTAGAACACCTGAAATATCCAATTGGTAAAGCAAAAATACCTGATGAAATAACCAAGAAGGATATTGAAAAATGGATTAGTATTTTGGAATCATTTCCGAGAAAAATGCGTCTCATTACCCAAAAATTAACCGAAGAACAATTAAATACACCCTACCGGGAAGGTGGTTGGACGGTTCGCCAAGTGGTGCATCATGTGGTTGATAGTCATTACAATAGTTACATTCGATTCAAATGGACTTTAACTGAAGATAAACCAGTAATCAAGGCCTATTATGAAGAAAGATGGGCTGAATTGGATGATTATAAAGCACCCATAGAACTATCGCTTCTGGCACTTGAAAGTCTTCATGCCAAATGGGTATATCTACTAAAGAGCTTATCAGAGACCGATCTCAAAAGAGTTTTTATCCATCCAGAGACAAATGAAGAAGTTTCTTTGGAAAAAAATATCGGCATCTATGCCTGGCATGCCAAACATCATTATGCCCATATAGGAAACCTGTTAACCAGCAGAGACTGGTTTTAAAAATCAGATTCAGTCATGTTTCCATTTAATATTGCAGCCCATACTTGGTTTTTGAATGGCCGTTACCCCTTTACCGGCCAACAATAGATCCAGTGCATTTCTGAGATCTGCTCCTGTCACAGGCCGATTATTTCCGGGCCTGGAATCGTCTAATTGCCCTCTGTATTTCAGTTTCATCTCTTTGTCAAACACAAAAAAATCCGGCGTACAAGCCGCCTGATATGCCAACGCCACTTCCTGAGTTTCATCATATAAATAAGGAAATGAATAGCCTTCTTTTAGCGCAACCTGTTTCATCAATGCCGGACCGTCTTGAGGATAATTATCCACGTCATTTGATGAGATCGCCACAAACCCGACTCCTTTTGGCTGATAATCGCGGGCCAAATTCACTAATTCTTGATTTACATGAATCACAAAAGGACAGTGATTACAAATAAAAAATACAACGGTTGCATCCTTTCCTTTTATCTGATTCAAATTTATCATTCGGTCTGACACGGAATCTAATAATTCAAAATATGCCGCGGTTGAATCGAGTGGCAGCATATTAGAAGCTGTATTTGCCATAAATCACAATTTATTTTTATATTTACTTTGTTCTTATCACAAAAATAATCTTTTTAAAAGGATTCGAATCATTGGTTAATTAGGACTTTAATGCAAAGTTTATTGCACGGAGAGGGACGGATATCCTATTATTAATTGAATCAACAACTATGAAAACAGCACAGCAATGGTACGATGAATATGCCGTAAGCCATCAAAACGAAACGAATCAGAAAATACATTATATATGTGTTCCTGCGATCTTTTTCAGTATCGTGGGAATGATTATGAGTATTCCTTCAGGATTCCTTCAAAATACATTGGGCATTGCAAATCCTATGATTGGCAACTGGGCGAGTGTAGTCATGGTTTTATTGCTTGTTTTTTATATCCGATTATCATTTACCTTGTTTTTGCGAATGCTTGGTTTTGGTGTTCTTTGCATCATAGGAAACTATTATTTAGGACAAAATCTGCCTTTGTTTTTTACTTCGCTGGCTATTTTTGTGGTTGCCTGGATCGGGCAATTTTATGGACATCATATTGAAGGTAAAAAACCTTCCTTTATTAAAGATTTACAATTTCTCCTTATCGGACCTGCCTGGGTGCTGGAAAAACTATCTAAGTAATGAATGCTGAACATATTTCATTTGAAGATTTTCAGAAAGTAGATGTACGTGTCGGAACCATTATAGAAGTCAATGATTTTCCTAAAGCCAGAGTACCCGCTTTTCAGCTTAAAATTGATTTTGGCAGCCTCGGGATAAAGAAATCAAGTGCCCAGATAACATCCTTATATACTCAAGAATCCTTGGTAGGAAAAAAAATTATTGCTGTCGTTAACTTTAAAGTCAAACAGATTGCAAATTTTAAAAGCGAATGTCTTGTTTTAGGTATTCAAAATGGACTAGATGTTGTACTTTTATATCCTCAGGATAGTGTTGCAAACGGGACACAAGTACTTTAATTCAAACCTAATTTCTCATTGTATTAAGCATGTCAATGACAACAGAATTGCTTCAACTTTCGAATGATCTGACTGGTGATTTATTTACAGATGATCTTCATAAAAATATATATGCCACGGATGCCTCCGTATACAGAAAGATTCCCTTGGCGGTGGCGTATCCGAAAGGAGATTCGGATATCAAAACCCTGATTGATTTTGCAACTAAAAACAAGGTGTCTCTGGTACCAAGAACTGCAGGTACATCACTGGCGGGCCAATGTGTGGGGGAAGGTATTATCGTTGATACCTCTAAGCATTATACGCGTATTCTTGCCTTTGATGAAAAGAGTGCAACCATCCGGGTAGAACCGGGTATTGTTCGAGATGAATTAAATGAATTTCTAAAACCTTTTGGATTATTTTTTGGACCCAATACATCCACCTCAAATCGTTGTATGATTGGTGGTATGGTAGGAAATAATTCTTCTGGAACAACATCCATACAATATGGAGTTACCAGGGACAAGGTGCTCGCATTAAATTGTACACTCTCTGATGGTTCCAGTTGTACTTTTGAAAGCATTGGAAAAAAGGAATTCAAAGAGAAACTGAAAGGTAATTCTCTTGAAAGCAAGGTTTATAATTTATTATACACTGAATTATCCAAACAGGAAGTACGACAAGAAATTATAAATGAATTTCCGAAGCCATCAATTCACAGAAGAAACAATGGCTATGCCATTGATGCCATCCTCGAAAATGAAGTCTTTTCAGATAGTGAAAAGCCAATAAATCTAGCTAAATTACTTTGTGGAAGTGAAGGAACACTGGCGTTTACAAATGACATCACACTTTCTTTAGACAGCCTTCCTCCTGCCCATAACCTGATTGTTGCTGCCCATTTTCATAGCATTCAAGAAAGTCTGGAAGCCGTTGTTTCAGCCATGAATCACAACTTATTTACCTGTGAATTGATGGACAAAACGATTCTGGACTGCACTAAAAATAATCGGGAACAGATCAAAAACAGGTTTTTTATAGAAGGTGATCCTGCTGCTATACTGATGCTGGAACTTTGTGATACTGATCCAGAAATTGTCAAGAAAAAAGCGCAGATTCTAATTGAAGAACTAAAGGAAAATAATTTTGGTTATGCCTATCCTGTTTTACTGGGTGAAGAAATTGATAAAGCCTTGTCCTTAAGAAAAGCAGGGTTGGGGTTATTGGGAAATATTGTTGGTGATCGAAAGGCAGTGGCATGCATCGAGGACACGGCAGTAGAAGTCAATGATCTTCCGAAGTATATTGCGGAATTTACCGCCATGATGGAAAAGTATGGTCAGGAGGCTGTATACTATGCCCATGCAGGTGCCGGAGAACTGCATTTAAGACCAATTCTTAACCTTAAATCCGGCGAAGACATCCAACTTTTTCGGGAAATAACCAGTGAAGTTGCCAAATTAGTGAAAAAATATAAGGGTGCCATGAGTGGTGAACACGGGGATGGTATTGTCAGATCGGAATTTCTCAGTCTGATGCTGGGCAAAAAGAATTATGATTTGATGAAACGGATCAAACAGACTTTCGATCCTAACCAACTACTAAATCCGGGAAAAGTAATTGATCCCTGGCCGATGGATGCTTCCTTACGGTATGTTCCCGATCGCGAAGAACCCACTATAGAGACAATTCAAAATTTTTCAGATTCTGAAGGGATTTTAAGAGCAACAGAAAAATGTAACGGATCCGGAGATTGCAGAAAACCTGTATTTGCCGGAGGAACGATGTGCCCGAGTTACAGAGCTACAAAAAATGAAAAGGATACGACAAGGGCGCGTGCAAACCTGCTGCGTGAATATTTAACCAATAGTGAAAAATCGAATCGCTTTGATCACGAAGAACTAAAAGAAGTATTTGACCTATGTCTAAGCTGCAAAGCTTGTGCCAGTGAATGCCCGAGTAATGTAGATGTTGCTGCACTCAAGGCAGAGTTCCTGTACCAATATCAAAAAGAAAATGGAGTTAGTTTTAGAACGCGCTTGTTTGCAGATAATGTGAAATATAATAAATTAGGGGCTATCGCGCCATCTCTTGCAAATCTGGTCTTAAACACGAATATTGCAAAGAAAATAATGGGGGTCGCCACCGAAAGAAGTATTCCAAAACTTGCTTCCATGACAGCGAGAAAATGGTATTCTAAGAATAAATATCGATTTGAATCCGGCAGTATCAAAAATGGAGCATTGTACCTGTTCATTGATGAATTTACGGAGTTTTACGACGATCAGGTAGCAAAAGATGCTGTGGAATGTTTGCATAAACTAGGCTATGAATTGATCATAACGGATCATGAAGAAAGCGGACGGAGTTTTATTTCAAAAGGACTGCTTGATGAAGCCAAAGATTTGGCGAATAGGAATGTAGAGTTTTTTAGAGAAAAGGTAAACCAGAACAGCCCTTTGGTTGGCTTAGAACCTTCTGCCATCCTTACTTTTAGAGACGAATACCTACGATTAGCAGACGACAATGATGCAGCTACTCACCTGGCAAGTCATTGTTATACCATTGAAGAATTTATAGAAAGAGAAATTAAGAAAGGGCATATTACAAGGGATCAATTCACCACCAAAGCAAAAACCATCAAAGTTCATGGACATTGTCAGCAAAAATCACTTTCAAATATGAAAGCCACTTTCTCTATGCTGAGTTTACCTCAGAATTTTGAAGTAAGTATTATGAATACAGGGTGCTGTGGCATGGCTGGCTCTTTCGGTTACGAAAAAGAGCACTATAAAATCAGCATGCAGGTCGGTGAAGACACGCTGTTTCCTAAGGTTCGAAATTATGATAATTCAATAGAAATAATTGCTGCAGGAACAAGCTGCAGACATCAGATAAAAGACGGAACGAATAGATTGGCAAAACATCCAATTAGCCTATTCAGAGAAGCCCTAAAATAATTTTTGCAGACAATGTAAATTTAATTAATTTTAGAGCCCTCTTAAATTAAACTAGAGAACAGTTATAATAGCAGCAATTAAGGTAGCCTTAGTGAATGCATCGAAATCAAATAAAGCAAAAACTATTGACTATCAGCTTATTATAATTTTATTAATCAAATAACATTGAAATGAAAAAATTCATCACTGTTTTATCTTTCACCTTTTTTTTATGTTTTTCAACCATTAGTTATGCACAGGCTGACGCCCAAACGGGACCTAAACCTTCTCTTGACAATGGAACTATAGAAAGTCAATTCGATTATTTATACAGAAAATCAAGTTCTTATCAAGAGTATAAAGTCGTAAAAAAGACTTTTTATCAGAAAATAAAAGGGAATGTTCTTGATTCGATGCAAGGACTCAAGAAAGACCTGAGTGACACAAAAAAATTAGTCGAGGTTCAAGGAAATGAAATTAAAAGTTTAAAATCAGATCTTGAAAAAACGAACAATAATCTTACTTCGGTTACAAAAGAAAAAGACAACATTAAATTCTTAAGTATCCCAATGACAAAATCTTCTTATAACAGTTTGTTATGGACGATTATCTTCAGTTTGGTTGCCTTGCTTCTCTTTTTCATCTTTAGATTTAAATCCAGTAATTCCATCACGGTTCAAGCCAGGGATTTATTGAGTGATACTGAGAAAGAATTTGAGGCTTATAAAGCAAAGGCGTTGGAAAGAGAACAAAAGGTACGACGTGAATTACAAGATGAGCTGAACAAGCAAAAATATGCCGATAAAAAGGGTAAGAAATAACCTTACTTAATCACCACATAAAGAAACCGAATACATCATGTATTCGGTTTTTTTTTGCATTTAGAATTCCCACTCTCCTTTCCTTGATTTACATAGAATAAAACTTTGGTGAGATTTTATTAAATTGCTATCAGCTAAAACTTTAATCCATGACCCTGAAAACAGTATTCTTATTAGCATTTGTATTCCTTTCCGTAAATCTATTTGCACAAACCAGACTTGTAAAAGAAAAACAGGAAATCAACAAGATCATTGAAGCGCATCAAAAAGAACTAATTACTATTAGTGATGCGATCTGGGCAAAAGCCGAAACGGCCTTTGAAGAATATGAATCTTCCAAAATCCTGTCCGATTATGCCGAAAAAAATGGTTTTACTGTAGAAAAAGGAGTGGCAGGAATGCCAACAGCCTTTGTGGCAAGCTACGGCAGTGGCAAGCCTGTTATCGGGATTTTAGGTGAATTTGATGCCCTGCCCGGCATATCTCAAAAAGCACTGCCAACTAAGGAAGCCTTGGAAGCTGGTGGTGGCGGACATGGCTGTGGTCATAACCTATTTGGTACAGCCAGTTTAGGTGCAGCCATTGCCATAAAGGAGCTAATGGAACAAGGAAAAATAAAAGGTACCATCAAGTTTTTTGGCACACCTAGTGAGGAAAAGTATTTTGGTAAAATCTGGATGGTCAATGCCGGACTTTGGGATGATGTTGATGTCAATATGAGCTGGCACCCTCATGCCTCCACTGAGGCAGATGTGCAAAGTTCCTTGGCTTTAATTGATTTCAAGGTGGAGTTTTTTGGACAGGCTGCTCATGCCGCAGCTGATCCCTGGAATGGGCGCAGTGCATCAGATGCACTCGAGCTTTATACGGCAGGAATCAATTATTATCGAGAACATGTCAGGCCAAGCGTTCGAATGCATTATCATATACAGGATGCCGGAGCCGTGGTGAATGTTGTACCCGATTATTCAAAAGTCTGGGTGCGTATCCGAGACTCCAAAAGATCAGGAATGTTACCTGTTTATGAGCGGGTAAAGGAAATGGCTGAAGGAGCCGCAATAATGGCGAATGTAGAGTATAAAATCTCTTTAATTTCTGGAATCTATGAAATATTGGTAAACAGAGCTGGTGGAGAAATTTTGCAGGAAAATCTTGAACTACTGGGTCCCATTTCTTATACCGAGGAAGAAATTGCCTTCGGAAAAAAAATACAGGCTGAAACAGGTAAACCGCAGCTAGGTTTAGATAGCAATATCACACCTCTAAAAGAGACCCGAAAAAACCCGGGAGGAGGTTCCACAGATGTAGGAGATGTGAGCTGGAATGTGGCAAATATTAACCTGAGGGTAACAACTGCACCAAAAGATACTCCATGGCATTCATGGGCCGTCGTTGCCTGTGGAGGAATGTCTATTGGTCATAAAGGAATGATCTATGCCGCTAAGGCCATGGCGATGACCATGTTTGATCTTTACAAAAGTCCTAAGAAAGTACAGGAGGTCAAAGATGAATATATGACCAGAAAAGGAACTGAGGTGTACAAAGCTATGATCCCGGAGGGGCCTCCACCGATTCCAGCTAAATAAAATGAAAATGCAGGTTGCTATGAATAGGTGCCTAACTGTATGTTTGAATGTGATTCCAGGTAGTCAAGTGCATTTGTTCCTTCATTAAATAAAAGGTCCAGCACACTCAAATTTCCAATAAATCCATGCTTGTCATCAAACACCTGTGTATAGGGTCGAAGGTCATATACAGGCATCTTTTTAGCATTGGCCAAAAATCTTATATCTTTATGATCCGTATGGCTGTCACTATAGGATGCTGTAAATGAATAGTCTTGTTCCAACTGAAGACAGTCCTTTACCAATTCATAGGAATGTAGGTTCAAATCAAGTAAAAAATCATGTGACTTCTTAAAAATCTGCATAATTTCATCTTCATAATACTCAAAAAACGGCGAAGATCTGTACGATGACTCAAGTGATTTGATCATGTTTTTCTTCCATGAAAAACTATGATCAATTTTAATATCCTTGGTTTTTTGTCTTTTTCCAGTCCTGCCATGCTGAATTGGTACACTCAACAATTGCTTCCCATTAGCTCCATAGATATAGCAACGATTTCGGTAGGTCTGCTTCTGAAAATTATCATGATTTTCAAAAACAACCGTTTTTTGTCCAGACATCTTCGCAAATTGAATGATAGGTCCGAAAAATGTTGGTTGTACTAACAAAATTTTAAATTAATTTATGCCGCTTTTTTTCTTTTTCTAAACCAATTAACTCCGTATAGTACCAATACAAGTCCAAGCACAGGAAAGAAAAATGAAATCGGCTTCCCACTGCCACCAACGGTGGTGAACAATCGTTCCCATCTCACTTTATCCAGCCCTTGGCCATCAGAATTCCAACTGAACCAGATAAATACAGGCTTACCAACCACATGGTCATAAGGTACATATCCCCAATATCTTGAATCCTCAGAATTATGTCTGTTATCACCCATCATCCAATAATAATTTTGTTGAAAGGTATAGGTGTCTGATGGATCAGCACTTCCATTTAGGTAAATCTTACCATTTTCAACACGGATACTGTTCTTTTCATATTCTACGATAATCTGCTTATAAAATGGTAAGGTTTGCGTGTTCAAAGCAACTGTTTTACCTTCTTCTGGAACATAAACTGGTCCGAAATTGTCTTTATTCCAATTCAGAGAGTTTACATTGGGAAAAACAGCTTCTCCCTGTCCTTTCGGCGTTAAGCGCTTTGTTAGACTTTTAACCGTTGGATTCTTCGATATTAGCTGCGCATCTTCATCTGAAAGATTTAAGATATAATTACCATCCTGTAACCTTCCTCCTTCTCTTACATGGTATCGACTTTTCAAACTTTTAACGCTTAAGGCCTTTCCTTCTGTATCAGTTTCATAGAAAAACTGCAACCTTGCCCTATCCGGCAATACATTCTTTTCTCCATTGATATACACATATCCGTCTCTGATTTCCAGAGAATCTCCCGGTACACCCACACAACGTTTTACATAATTAGATTTTTTATCAATGGGCTTTCGAATCCTTCTATTCGTTTTTTTGAAAAACTGTTCAACCGTATCGACAGGCCAGCTAAAAACCACGATATCATTTCGTTTTATTTTTTGCAATGCCGGCAAACGCATATAGGGTAATTGTGGGAATTTTAAATAACTTTTGGTTTTAACCAGTGGCAAGGTATCATGTACCATCGGTGCAGCAACCGTAGTCATCGGTACCCTGGCACCGTAATGAAACTTACTGACAAACAAAAAATCTCCTATCAATAAAGATTTCTCTAAAGAAGAAGTGGGAATGGTATAAGGCTGCATAAAATAGGTATGTACCAATGTTGCTGCAATCACCGCGAAAGCGATAGAACTTACCCATTCTCCAGTAGCGGTTCTTGGTTTTAAACTCCTTTCCTCTATATAGGAGACATCTTCCATATAGTTCACATAATAGATATAAAATCCAAGTGTCAATACCACTAAAAAGGAATCTTTTGTTGTGTTTTTACCAAAACTCCGAATTGTTTCAATCCAAACAATTGGAAACATCAATAAATTGATGATGGGTATAAACAAGAGAATCACCCACCATTTAGGTCGGTTGATAATCTGCATCAGTACCACTGCATTGTATATGGGAACTATGGCTTCCCAGGCCTTTCTTCCTGCCTTCACATATAATTTCCAAGTGCCCAAAAAATGAACAACTTGCAATATGAGTATAAAAAGCAACCACTGTGTTAAGGTCATAACTGTTTTTTTTCTTATTTATCTTAATTAGTATCTATGTCTGATGGTTTGTTACCTTTTTTTAAAGATAATTTTATAAACCCAAGACATCTTTCATGTTAAATACTCCTTTTTTATCGTGCAACCATTCTGCTGCAACTACGGCCCCCAAGGCAAAACCTGTTCTGTTAAATGCGGTGTGTTTGATCTCAATTGAATCAATGGATGAAGTATAAGAAACCTGATGTGTTCCAGGAACTTCTCCTTCTCTTTTTACGTTGATGAACAAATCATCCGATGAAGGAGTTTCAATGTTCCATTGTTGTTTATCTGAATTTGAAATAATATCATCCGCCAAGGTAATAGCCGTGCCACTTGGCGCGTCCAGTTTATGGATATGGTGAATCTCTTCCATCGACACATCATACTCAGCTATTTGATGCATCATTTTTGCCAGATACGCATTCAGGTTAAAAAACAGGTTAACTCCTATACTGTAATTAGATGCATAAATAAATGCGCCTTCTTTTTCCTGACAATAGGTTTTAATGTCCTCAAATCTATCCAACCATCCTGTTGTTCCTGAGACCACAGGTACCTTCGAGTCTATACAGTTCTTAATATTATCAAAAGCTGCCAAAGGATGGCTAAAATCGATGGCGGCATCCGCAATGCTAAGATCCACCTCCTGGGGTTCCACATCTTTTTTAATCACTATTTCGTGCCCACGTTCCAAGGCTATTTTTTCTATGGCCTTTCCCATTCGACCATATCCTAATAATGCAATTTTCATTTTCTAATCTCTCCTTTTGTTAAAAGTCAAATTTTAAATTCAATCCTGCCATGGTTTGATTATCAACCGGATTGACATAAAGGGTTGGTTTCCATGACAAATTTCGATTAAATGCCTTGTCATCAAGATGGGCATCAACATTTGCTTCTATTATATTCAAAGCATACAATCCAATGGTAATAAAAAGAGCCAGGTCCCTGTTTTTCTTTAAAACTTCCTGTGCCCTGATCAAACCATCATCACTAATATTCGGATTGGTGCCCGTTCCGTCAAATTCATCCGGTCTTCCTGATATCCTTAGTTTATAGGCGTCCTGATACCGTTCATATTCTTTCTGATTATCTACCACAAAATACACTCCTGTACCAAGAGCCGCGTAAACGATGGGTATCTTCCAATATTTTTTATTGTAGGCCTGTCCTAAACCCGGTAAAACTGCTGAATAAAATGCAGCCGTAGCCGGTGACAGTGGATCAATCTCCTGTGACTCCAGAGAAACAACCCCTTCAACAACAACTTCATCTCCCACAATCTCATCAGATACTACCTCTTTCTTTTCCTCCTTTTTATCTTCCTCAACCTCTTGAGCAAAACCAGGATTCCAACAAAAAATGCAAATTAGTAGGCTATAAATAACTTTTTGCAGCATTTACTCAAGTAATTTTTTGATGCGGGCAAAATCTTCTTCAGAATGAAAAGGAATAATAATCTTTCCTTTTTCCTTTCCAGAAACTTTTACATCAACTTTATGCCCAAGATAGGTACTCATGTCTTTAATACCTTGCTTTAAAAATTCAGGAATCTCTTTTTTTACAGCTGGCGGGGTTGCCAATGGCTTTCCTTCCTTTACGCTTTTAACCAATTGTTCCGTTTGTCTTACGGATAGCTTGTCTTTGATAATCTTTTGATAAATTTCAAGCTGCACATCGGCATCATAAATATTGATCAAAGCCCTTCCATGCCCCATACTTAAAAAACCATCCCGGATACCTGTCTGAATAATCGGGTCAAGTTTCAACAATCTTAAAAAATTGGTTACTGTCGACCTGTTCTTTCCCACACGAACACTTAATTGTTCCTGCGTTAGCTTTACTTCTTCGATCAATTGCCTGTATGACAACGCCACTTCAATGGGATCCAGATCCTTTCGCTGGATATTTTCAACCAGGGCCATTTCAAGCATTTCCTGATCATTTGCAATTCTGACATAGGCAGGAATTGAGGCGGAACCAATTAATTTAGAGGCTCTGAATCTACGTTCCCCTGACACCAGCTGAAACTTATTTCCTTCTAATTTGCGGACAGTAATTGGTTGAATAACACCTAATTCTCTTATTGAACCCGCCAGTTCCCGTAAAGCCTCTTCGTTAAAATTTGTCCTTGGCTGAAACGGGTTTACCTCTATCGCTTCCAATTCTATCTCAACAATATTGCCAACTAATTTTTCAGCATTTTTATCCTGAATCGAAGTGATATCCTCATTTGTATCACTCAGCAAAGCTGATAATCCTCTTCCTAAAACCTGTTTCTTAGTTGCTTTGGCCATCGTTACTGTTATTTTTTATTATTTCATGAGCCAAATTAATATAATTAACGGCTCCTCTGCTAGTGGCATCATACGAAATGATACTCTCACCAAAACTAGGTGCTTCTCCTAATCTAATATTTCGCTGAATTATAGTTTTAAAAACCATATTGTGAAAATGTTTCTTCACCTCGGCAACCACCTGATTGGAAAGTCTTAAACGAGAATCATACATTGTCAGCAACAATCCTTCTATTTCAAGTTCAGGATTATGAATTTTTTGAATACTCTTAATCGTATTCAACAATTTACCCAATCCTTCTAAGGCGTAATATTCACATTGAATTGGAATGATTACGGAATCTGAGGTCGTCAAGGCATTGACAGTGATCAAACCCAATGAAGGAGCGCAATCTATAATGATATAATCGTAGTCTGCTTTTATTTCATCCAATGCCGTTTTCAACATATATTCCCGCTGATCTCTGTCAACAAGTTCTATTTCAATCGCGACCAGATCTATATGAGCCGGTATAATATCCACATTGGGCGAATTCGTTTTCACTATAGCTTCTCGTGCCTTTACTGTATGTTCGAGCACCTGATAGGTCCCTTTTTCAACACTTTCAACTTCAATTCCTAATCCTGAAGTTGCATTCGCCTGAGGATCTGCATCAACAAGTAATACTTTTTGCTCCAAAACCCCTAAGGATGCCGCCAAATTAACAGTAGTTGTTGTTTTACCAACCCCTCCTTTTTGATTAGCAATCGCTATAATTTTTCCCATTCAAATAATGAATTTTAATCGCTGTAAAAATACAATTATTTATGAGCTTATGAAACGAAGTTTTTAACATACAAGGCCTGCTTATTCACAAGTGAGCAGCCTCATAGAAAATAAGGCTACGCAAATTGTTGGTAGCGAATCATGTACTCAGAAAAATTGAGAATTTTTGAAGCTAATTCTGAGCGCTATTTGCTCTTTTTACTTCGAATCATCATTTCAAGCATATCCCACATTTGCTCAGGAATCTTTTCCAACATATTGAATTCTCCTGCTCCTTTCAGCCATTCTCCGCCATCTATAGTGATGACCTCTCCATTTACAAATGCTGAATAATCAGAAACAAGGTAAGCCGCAATGTTCGCTAACTCTTGATGATTTCCTAATCTACCGACAGGAATTTTCTTTTTCATATCGAACTCATCCTTCAGCTCTCCGGGCAACAATCTATCCCAGGCCCCTTTGGTAGGGAACGGTCCGGGAGCTATGGCATTGGTTCTGATTCCATATTTGGCCCATTCCACCGCCAATGATCTGGTCATCGCCAAAACACCCGCTTTAGCTGTAGCTGAAGGCACCACATATGCTGAACCGGTCCAGGCATACGTTGTTACTATATTTAAAACCGTTGACTTTTTTTGTTTGACATCTATCCAATGTTTCCCCAAAGCCAAGGTACAGTTCTTAGACCCTTTTAAAACTATATCTATGATCGTATCAAATGCGTTGGCAGACAATCGTTCCGTCGGACTGATGAAATTACCCGCCGCATTATTTACAAGCGCATCTACTTTACCAAATTTTTCCAGCGTAGCTGCCAGCATGGCTTCGACCTGATCGTAATGTCTCACATCGCAACTTACCGGTAAAACAGTTCCTCCTGTTTTTTCTTCTAATTCTTTGGCAGTTGTTAACAACTTGTCCATATTCCTTGAACTGATCACCACATGAGCTCCTAATTCGAGAAAATAGGTTGTCATGGCCTTGCCTAACCCACTGCCACCACCTGTAACAATAATAACTTCGTCTTTTAATGCGTTGTCCCGTAACATGGGCTTGTTATAATCCATAGATTTTCTTTTTACACAAAAATACACTTTTAAATTGTTAAAAACTTGAGTAGTTTAATTGTTTTTTTTATTTCATGCTTGTCAGAACTAAAAACCTTTGTATATTTGCCGGACTTTTAGAGAAAAATTAGGACTATACCCAATTATTAAGATATATAGAAATGAAAAGAACGTTCCAGCCATCGAATAGAAAGAAAAAAAACAAACACGGATTTCGTGAAAGAATGTCAAGTGTGAATGGAAGAAAGATTTTGGCTAGAAGAAGAGCCAAAGGAAGAGCTAAACTTTCAGTGTCATCTGATCCAGGTCATAAAAAATAATATGTCTAAACATATATATATTGAAGGTGTTACTTTTATTAGTAACACCTTTTTTTATACCTAAATTTTAAGGACAATAAATAATTCTGATAATTAATTACTTTTCAATAAATTAGCCTCAAAAAATAAAAAAGAATGCCAAAAAACAATTCCATAAAATCGATTTTAATTATAGGTTCTGGTCCAATAGTTATCGGCCAAGCTTGTGAATTTGACTATTCAGGAACCCAAGCAATCAGGTCATTACGTGAAGAAGGTATCGAAGTTGTTTTGATTAACTCGAATCCAGCAACCATTATGACAGATCCTCAGATGGCTGATCATATATATCTGAAACCTTTAACGACAAAATCTATCATAGAAATTCTAAAGAAACATGATATTGATGCTGTTTTACCTACCATGGGGGGACAAACGGCCTTGAATTTATGTATAGAAGCGGATGAGAAAGGGATTTGGGAAGATTTTAATGTAGATTTAATTGGGGTAAATATTGATGCGATCAATATTACTGAAGACCGTGAACAATTTCGTGAATTGATGCTTAAAATTGGTGTTGGCATGGCGCCACAGGCAACTGCTACATCCTTTTTAAAAGGAAAAGAAATTGCACAGGAGTTTGGATTTCCACTGGTAATCCGCGCCTCATATACCCTGGGAGGTGCAGGTGCATCTATAGTTCACAGAAAAGAGGATTTTGATGAGCTTTTAAGCAGAGGATTGGAAATTTCTCCAATTCACGAAGTAATGATTGACAAAGCTTTATTAGGCTGGAAAGAATATGAACTGGAATTACTGCGTGATAAAAATGACAATGTAGTTATTATTTGTACCATTGAAAATATGGACCCTATGGGGATTCATACCGGAGATTCAATCACAGTTGCTCCGGCGATGACGCTTTCGGATACTACTTTCCAGCGCATGAGAGACATGGCCATCAAAATGATGCGTAGTATCGGTGATTTTGCAGGAGGATGTAATGTGCAGTTTGCTGTGAGTCCTGATGAAAAAGAAGATATTATTGCCATTGAGATAAACCCAAGAGTATCAAGATCTTCTGCCCTTGCATCTAAAGCAACTGGGTATCCAATTGCCAAGATTGCTTCGAAATTGGCCATTGGTTATTCGTTGGATGAACTTGATAATCAGATCACAAAAACAACATCAGCTTTATTTGAACCTACACTCGATTATGTTATTGTAAAAATTCCTCGCTGGAACTTTGATAAATTTGAAGGTGCAGAAAGAACTTTAGGCTTGCAGATGAAGTCTGTTGGTGAAGTTATGGGAATTGGAAGATCATTTCAGGAAGCCCTTCACAAGGCAACGCAATCTCTCGAAGTAAGTCGTAACGGCTTGGGTGCAGATGGTAAAGGGTTGAAGGATTACAATCAGATCATTGAAAAACTGGAAAATGCCAGCTGGGACCGCGTATTTATTATTTATGATGCGATTCAGATGGGTATTCCGCTGAACAGAATCCATGAAATCACAAAAATTGACATGTGGTTTTTAAAACAGTATGAGGCGCTGCATTTACTTGAAAAAGAAATTAGCTCCTTTAACAATTTAGAATCCTTACCAAAATCATTGTTATTAGAGGCAAAACAAAAAGGGTTTGCCGACAGACAAATTGCCCATATGATAGGCTGCTGGGAAAGTGAAGTTCATAAAAAACGTAAAGATTTAAATATCAATAGAGTATTTAAGCTTGTTGATACCTGTGCAGCAGAATTTAAGGCTGAAACTCCTTACTACTACTCTACCTTTGAAAGCGATATGATTGTTGACGGAAAATCGTATTCTGAAAATGAGAGTGTGGTTACTGATAGGAAAAAAATTGTAGTACTCGGATCCGGACCGAATAGAATTGGTCAGGGAATAGAATTTGATTACTGTTGTGTTCATGGTGTGCTGGCTGCGAAAGAATGTGGCTATGAAACCATCATGATCAACTGTAATCCAGAAACTGTTTCTACAGATTTTGACATCGCTGACAAGCTCTATTTTGAACCTGTTTTCTGGGAACATATCTGGGACATTATTCAGTTAGAACAACCTGAAGGAGTAATTGTACAATTAGGTGGACAAACGGCGCTGAAGCTTTCAGAAAAACTTAGTAAGTACGGAATAAAGATTATCGGAACGAGCTTTGAAGCCCTAGATCTGGCCGAAGACAGAGGTAATTTTTCAGAATTATTGACAAAATTAGACATCCCGTTTCCTCAATTCGGAACGGCCACTTCAGCCGATGAAGCAGCAGCTATCTCTGATGAATTACATTTCCCAATACTGGTGAGACCTAGTTATGTATTAGGTGGTCAGGGAATGAAGATTGTGATTAATAAAGATGAGCTGGAAAGTCATGTGATCGATATTTTAAGAAAAATACCAAACAACGTTCTTCTTTTAGATCATTACCTGGATGGCGCCATTGAAGCGGAAGCTGATGCCATTTGCGACGGAGAAAACGTCTACATCATTGGAATTATGGAACATATTGAACCTTGTGGAGTTCACTCGGGAGATTCCAATGCAACCTTACCTCCATTTAATTTAGGAGAATTTGTAATGCAGCAAATCAAAGATCACACGCATAAAATTGCCATCGCTTTGGAAACAAAAGGATTGATCAATATACAATTTGCGATAAAAGACGATACCGTATATATTATTGAAGCCAACCCAAGAGCCTCTAGAACGGTTCCGTTTATTTCTAAAGCTTATAATGAGCCATACGTGAATTATGCCACGAAAGTCATGTTAGGTGAGAATAAGGTAACAGATTTTGATTTCAAACCACGTTTAGAAGGTTTTGCCATCAAACAACCCGTATTTTCGTTTAATAAGTTTCCAAATGTCAATAAGAATCTTGGACCTGAAATGAAATCTACAGGAGAAAGCATTCTGTTTATTGACAGTTTAAAAGATGATGACTTCTATGAATTATATTCTAGAAGAAAAATGTACTTGAGTAGATAAGTACTCATAGTTAAAAATAAAAAAGCCCTGATCTGTATCAGGGCTTTTTTTTGATTCTTTTGTTTGCTGATTAGGTGAAACAAACAACACCGCTCGCTACATCATAAATAGCACCAACAATTTTTATTTCATCATTCGTTTCCATTTCAGCCAGAATAGGACTTTCTTTTCGAATCCTGTCAATAGACATTTCAATATTTTTCAACGCGACCTTTTCAATGGCCTCAGGAGTGGCTTCACCTCCCATAGCCGCAGATACAGCTGGTTGAATCTTACTTAATAAATGGGTGATATTTCCCAACTCCACATGCTTACATGCAGCTGTGACCGCGCCACATTTGGTATGTCCTAAAACAACGATCACCTTAGAACCAGCTACTTTACATGAATATTCCAAAGATCCAAGAACATCTTCATTAACAATATTTCCTGCGACTCTTACATTAAAAATATCCCCGATTCCCTGATCAAACACCAATTCGGCCGGTACCCTTGAATCGATACAACTGAGTAAAGCTGCGAAGGGGAATTGCCCTCCACTGGTTTGCCCTACCTGAGATAAAAAATCTCTTTCAGAAGCCGCCTTATCAACAAATCTTTTATTTCCGTCCTTCAACCTGTCTATAGCAGCCTGTGGGCTTGTCTTATCCTGTAATTCTTTTGTAAATGTTTGCATATTATAATTTTTACCTAAAAATACAATTTTTTTGGAAAATGAGGGCGTGACTAAAGTTCCTCTTTACTGAGGTCTCTCCTTCATACAGATAAAACCTTTAACTCGTCCAATATTTCTTAGGTTTCACAAAACAATCATTCTCCTAAAAAACTTATATTTGCTCAAAAAATTGACTCATGAATTATATTTTATTTGATGGTGAATACAGGGATAACTTACTCCCTCTCACTTATACAAAGCCTGTTGCTGATCTTAGGATTGGTATACTTACCATCAGAGAAAAATGGGAAAAGCATTTAGGATTTACCACCACTACCATCACTGAAGATTATCTTTCCGATAAGTTCCCTATGGTGGAAATGGAAGAAAATGTTCTTATAAATGCTTCCATTTTACCGACAGTTGCTTTGGCTGAGATGATAATGAACTTAAAGACTTCTGAGGCAATTTACCAATCGGGGGAGCTTCTCGCATTTTTTAGTAATGAAAATGAAGAAGTGGATTTAAATACATTCCGAACCATTGAATTTTCAGAAGATCTGATTCAAATAAAACACAGCTGGGATCTTTTCACCCATAACGGAGAAGCTTTAGAAGCTGATTTCGATCTTATTACTGAAGGAAGAACTTCTGCACCAATACCTGACTCGGTACATTGTATCAACAGAGGTCGTATTTTCCTTGAAGAGGATGTCGACATTGAAATAGGTGTTTTAAATGCCGGTAAAGGAGCCATTTATATTGGCAAGCATGCTCAGGTAATGGAAGGCAGCATGATTAGAGGACCCTTTGCCATGGGAGAACACTCTGTGGTAAAAATGGGCACCAAAGTCTACGGACCGACCACCCTTGGACCAAAGAGTAAAATTGGTGGAGAAGTAAATAATGCCATTCTATCGGGGTATTGCAGCAAGGGTCATGACGGGTATTTAGGAAATGCTGTGATCGGAGAATGGTGCAACCTGGGTGCAGACAGTAACAATTCCAACCTTAAAAATAATTATGCCAATGTGAAAATCTGGGAGTATGCGCAAGAAAGGTTTGTCGATACGGGCTTACAGTTTTGTGGATTGATCATGGGGGATCATTCTAAATGCGGAATCAACACCATGTTTAACACAGGTACTGTTGTCGGAGTGAGTGCCAATATTTATGGAAGTAATTTTCCTAGAAATTTTATCCCTTCTTTTTCCTGGGGAGGTGCTGCGGGCCTAAAAACCTATGCGCTTGCGAAGGCTCATGAAACAACAAAATTGGTAATGAATCGAAAAAACGAAGCGTATACCGAAGATGATCAAAAGATCATGGAACATATCTTTGAAACATCCTCCAAATACAGAGCGAAATAGATGATGAAACGAATTGTTGTTCTTACCGGAGCCGGAATGAGTGCTGAAAGTGGCATTAACACTTTTAGAGATGCTGATGGCCTGTGGGAGGGACACAATGTAATGGATGTTGCCTCGCCGGAAGGTTGGTTTAGAGATCAGGACCTGGTGCTGGATTTTTATAATCAACGAAGAAGACAACTCGCTGAAGTTTTACCAAACAAAGGACATCAGTTACTGGCCGATCTGCAGGATGAATTCTCTGTTGAGATTGTAACACAGAATGTGGATGACTTACATGAAAGAGCCGGAAGCAAACAAGTGTTGCATCTTCATGGAGAATTAAAAAAAGTAAGAAGCACCAGCAATGAGGCATTGGTCTATGACTGGACTGAAGATCTCATTAAAGGCGACCTCTGTGAATTAAAAAGTCAATTAAGGCCGCACATCGTCTGGTTTGGAGAATCAGTTCCACTATTAGATACGGCGATTGAAATAACCTCAAAAGCAGATATCTTAGTGATCATAGGCACTTCCATGCAGGTATATCCGGCAGCAAGCCTTGTAAATTATATAGAAACAGGTATTCCAATATATTTTATAGATCCAAATCCTGCCATTCAAGCATCAGCATTCAACAACCTCACTATTATTCCTGAAAAGGCTACAACAGGTGTTGAAAAATTTATAGAATTTATATTGAATTCTTAGACAGAGAGCATCTTATGCATGGCTTCAAAAAGCTTTCCATCTGATACAACACCTCCCTTTTGAACTACATCAAAAATCTCAATGCTTCTCTCGGATTTATACTCCTTTTTACCTTTTAAATATTCAATTCTTGGATCCTTGGAATTATCCAAAAGCCAGTCAAAATCCTTGGTATCTAATAAATTGATTCCTTCTTTATTCACTTTTACCACGATTCTTTGCATATCTTTTTCATTGCATTTGAAAAGATTTAAAGCATCTTTTGAAAAATGTTCTAAATAACCTGTTTTATTCAAGACCTTTTCCCACACAAAATCGCTAAAAACCTCCAATTCCTTTTCAGCCAATTCAGGTTGCTCTTCTTTAATTTTGGTCCATTCTTTTTCATCAATACTTTGAGCCGCTAAAAAAACCGCAAACTCGTCGCTCAACTCTTCAAACTGCTCCTTAGTGAGCTTGGCAAATTTCATCATATCCTTTGAATCAAATCAATCAGTGGTATGCACTGATTATTATTTATTTTAAAATGCAAAAGTAATCAAAAACAAAAATAATGTTGTATATTTGCACGCTTAAAAATTAACAATTTAATAGTTATTATTATGAATCATTACGAAACTGTTTTC